>WLDA01000020.1 GCA_009705025.1 Actinomycetota bacterium
AGACCGATACTGTCGAGTGTGCGCCCCTTCCATACCTGGGCGATAAATAAGAGACCAATAAATGCCAGAAAAATCGCAACCCACATATCTCTTGGTACAAAGCGCTTTTTCACATATTTGATCCATAAGACAATCCATATAGGGGCTGTGAATTCAATAATGAGGGCAAAGCTGACATGCATACGTGAAATAGCTATGAAGTAACCAAATTGAACAGCGGCAATCCCGATCACTCCGAAAAAGGCCAACTGCGGAATCTCTTTTTTTGTGACGCGGAATTTATCGCGTGAACGAAGAAAGATTAAGAGGAAAAGAATAATAAAGGCACCTGTTGAACGAACTTGAGCAAGGCGCAGAGCAGATAAGGAGCTCGTGAGAACTAACTTAGAGACGATGCCGTTGAATGAGAATAGAAGAGCACCAGCTAAAAGAAAGAGCTCACCGCGGTGCTTTTGCAACATCGGGCAAGGCTATCTGATTAGAAAGCAGATTCTGCAATCTCCATGATTGAACCATCAGTTGATTCAACAATCTTTCGATCAGCGCTGATATGTGGAAGATAGTTCTGTACAAAGAATTTTGCTGATGCAATCTTTCCCTTATAGAACTCAGCATCCTTGCCAGGAGTACCTGCAAGCTTTTCAACACATATATCTGCTTGGCGCAGTAATAGCCAAGCAGTAATGATGTCGCCAACTGCCATAAGGCAGCGGGATGTATTGAGGCCAACAATGTAAATTTTTTCTGCATCTGTCTGGGATTCCATTGCATGACCAACAAGAGTTGCCACAATGCCATTGAGGTCACCTAGTGCTGTAAAGAGCGCAGCCTTCTCACTTGCATGGGTGCCGCCAGATTCAGCAAATTTCTGAATTTCTTTACCGAGTAAACCAATAGCACGACCGCCATCTTTGACAATCTTTCGGAAGAAGAAATCAAGACCTTGAATTGCCGTTGTTCCTTCATACAAAGTATCAATCTTGGCATCGCGCACATATTGTTCGAGTGGCCAATCTCGGGTAAATCCTGCTCCACCAAATGTTTGAAGTGATTCAGTTCCAAGAAGAGTCCAAGACTTTTCACTACCAAAGCCTTTTACAACCGGGAGTAATAAATCATTGAGTGCGATCAGATCTGCATGGCGATCCATATCTTCTGCTTGTTCTGCTAACTCAATTTCATCTTGAATTGAGGCTGTGTAGAGCACTAATGCGCGCATTCCTTCAGAGTATGACTTCTGAACCATCAAAGATCGGCGCACATCTGGGTGATTAATAATGGTGACACGAGGGCTTGCCTTGTCATTCATTACTTTCATATCTCCACCTTGAACGCGAGTCTTTGCATATGCAAGTGCTTGTTGGTAACCAGCAGAAAGTGTTGCAATAGCTTTGGTACCAACCATCATTCGAGCGAATTCAATAATCTTGAACATCTGAGCAATGCCTTGGTGAACATCACCTAGTAGGTAACCAACCGCAGGTTCGTGTTCTCCCAAATTTACTTCACATGTTGCAGAAACATTTAGTCCCATTTTGTCTTCAAGTGATGTCACATACACACCGTTGCGCTTACCCATTTCCCCTGTTTCAAAATCAAACATGAATTTTGGAATTAGAAATAGTGAAAGACCTTTTGTTCCCGGTCCGCCACCTTCGCGACGAGCAAGTACAAAGTGCACAACATTTGGATAGAAGTCAGCGTCACCCGATGTGATGTAACGCTTCGTTCCGGTGATGTGCCATGTTCCATCTGCCTGTTGCACTGCTTTTGTACGACCTGCACCAACATCAGAACCTGCATCAGGTTCTGTTAGCTGCATCGTTGCACCCCAATGCTTTTCAACCATGAGTTTTGCAATTTTCTTTTGCTCATCTGTTCCAAGAACATACGCAACGTGTGCAAAGGCATAACCAGAAGCGTAAATATGAATCGCTGGGTTTGATCCGAGCACCATTTCCGCCATTGCCCAACGCACTGATGGCGGAACTTTCATTCCACCAAGATCTACTGGAGCATCAAGACGCCACCACTCGCCATCGACATATGCTTTGTATGACTTCTTAAAGCTTTCCGGCAAAGTGACATTGCCAGTCTCTTTATTTAATAGTGCACCAATGCGATCACCTTCAACGAAAGAGGCTGCAAGATCGTTTTCACACAATCGTTTCATCTCTTCAAGCATTCCCATTGCAGTATCGCGATCAACTTCTCCATATGGATTTGTGCCCATAATTTTGTCGCGACCCAATAGGTCAAAGAGGCAGAATTCAATATCGCGCAGATTGGCTTTGTAATGGCTCATGGCCTAATAATGCTACTGACCAGTAACTTATTCAAGCCGGTAGAGGCTGATTTCGCTCCCCCCGCGTGAGGATTCTTCGAGATAGGCTCCCCGCGTGCTACTAAGTGATCGCGATATCCGAACAGAGATTGCTGCAAACCGCGTCGGAGTTGAACCTTTTGAAGAGGCGATGATTCAGCCTTCCAGCGTTGATGTTCGCCTCGATAAGTTTTTCCGCGTATTTGAAAATCATAAGTATTCAGTTATTGATCCATCTATCGAACAATCTGAGCTCACTCGCGAAGTTATTGTTGAAGGCGACGAGCATTTTATTTTGCACCCAGGTGAATTTGTTCTTGCAAGTACCTATGAAGTAATTACCTTGCCTGACGATATTGCCGGGCGCCTAGAAGGAAAATCTTCTCTCGGTCGCCTCGGATTACTCACACATTCAACTGCAGGCTTTATTGATCCTGGATTTAGTGGCCACATCACGCTTGAACTTTCCAATGTTGCCAATCTTCCAGTCAAACTCTTTCCAGGAATGAAAATTGGGCAGCTTTGTCTTATCAAACTCTCATCGCCTGCAGAGCACCCATATGGCAGCGCCAAGTATGGTTCGAGATATCAAGGACAGCGCGGACCTACCGCTAGCCGTTCCTTCTTGAACTTCCATCAATCTAAGATTAAGTAAGTAAGCGGGAATTTCGCCCGCTATAAAGGGGTTGAATTAGATATGAAGACAATCATCGTTCTAGGAATTCTTGCACTCATCGCTCTCTTTATTGTTGCTCAATACAACAAATTGATTCGACTCAATATCAGTGTTGATGAAGCGTGGGCTCAAATTGAAGTTCAACTAAAGCGCCGCTCTGATCTGATTCCAAACCTTGTTGAGACCGTAAAAGGGTATGCAACACATGAGAAGACAACCTTTGATGCAGTAATTACAGCGCGTGCTAAAGCAACGACAGCATCTACCGTGGCCGATGTTGCCGCCGCCGATGGAATGTTGACTCAAGCACTTCGCGGATTACTAGCTGTCGCCGAGGCATATCCAGATTTGAAAGCATCTGCAAACTTTTTATCGCTGCAAGAAGAACTTTCAACTACCGAAAATAAAGTTGCATTCTCACGTCAGTTCTATAACGATAATGTGCGCTCGCTCAATACTGCTGTAAAAACAGTACCTACTAATCTCTTTTCAGGTATTGCAAAAGTAGGAGAGCGCGAATTTTATGAAATAGAAGATCCGCAATCTCGTCAGGCACCAAACGTAAAGTTCTAATCAATGAATTTTCGCACGATGCAAGCGGCTAATCGCCGAAAAACATTTGGGCTGCTTGCAGGCATGGGTTTACTCACCGGTCTTGTTGCGTATGCCGCTTTGACTTATTTTGGTTCAAGCGGGGCAGCAATTGTTCCTTTTGCCGTCGGTATTGCTCTCATCGGCGTGTGGGGTTCATATTACGGTTCTGACAAATTAGTACTTACTATGACTGGTGCTAAAGAGATACAGGAAAGTGATAATCCAAAACTCTTTGGACTAGTGCAAGAAGTGTGTATTGCTAGTGGATTGAAACTTCCAAAGATTGCAATCGTTGTAGATCCAGCTCCAAATGCCTTTGCAACAGGTCGCAATCCGGAACACGCCCTCATCGCATTTACTACAGGAATTTTAGATGTGATGGATCGTGATGAATTACAAGGAGTAATTGCTCACGAAATGTCACATGTTGCAAATAGAGACACATTAGTTTCAGCTGTTGCAGCAACGACTGCCGGTGCAATCGCAATTCTTAGCGATGTATTGACTCGAATGATGTGGTTTGGTGGTGGGCGTCGTGACCGAGATAGTAATTCAAACCCATTACTCATTGTCTTCTCGTTACTTATTTTGATTTTGGCACCAATTGCAGCCGTACTTCTCAAATCTGCAATTTCCCGTAAACGTGAATCTTTAGCTGATGCGACGGCAGTTTCCTTCACTCGAAACCCCGCAGGATTGCGCGCAGCACTTGAAGTTCTTGCGCGGGATTCAACAGTTGTACAACAACGTTCTACATCTGTTGCACATATTTGGATTGAATCACCACTTGATGCAAGTTCAGTATCAAAATTATTTTCTACACACCCGCCAATTCAAGAAAGAATTGCTGCCCTCAAAGCTATGGAGTCACTGAGCTAGAGGGAAGAAGAGAGTAAAAGTCGCACCTTTCCCATCTTCAGATGTAACGCTTACTCGCCCGCCATGCGCACGCATGACTGCATCCACGATTGATAGACCTAGTCCGCTTCCTTCAGAACTATTCCTTTGACGAGAGGGATCAACTCGGAAGAAGCGCTCAAAAATTCGAGCTTGGTCATCTTTAGATAATCCATTGCCATGGTCGGTAACAGCAATAGTGAGGCCGTCATCTGATTGATCGAGGGCAACTTCAATAGATGTGCCAATCGGTGTATGAACGCGAGCGTTTGTGAGTAAATTAGTAATAACTTGATAAATTCTTGTTTCATCTCCGAGTGCAAAGGCTTCATCGATAGTTGATGAAATTGTAATTGGATGAGTAGGGCCGGCAGCTCGAGCAGAGGCAACGCACTCACTAACAACCTTGGAAAGGTTTACTGGTTTCATCTCCATTTGTCGTGATTGATCTAAGCGAGCCAACAAAAGAAGATCTTCTACAAGTGTGCCCATCCGCACCGATTCATTTTCAATGCGACCTAGTAATTCTTTTGTTGGTTCACCATTAGGTACAGCGCCTTGACGGTGTAGTTCAGCAAATCCACGAATGGCGGTAAGTGGAGTACGAAGTTCATGGCTTGCATCTGCGATGAAGCGACGCAACTTACTTTCACTCTCTTCTTTGATTGCAAATGACTCTTCGATGCGCGCAAGCATCTGGTTGAGCGATAAAACCAGACGGCCAACTTCTGTATCCGGTTTTGCATCAGGTAAACGTGCAGATAGATCTCCCGCTGCAATCAATTCAGCAGTCTCTTCAACATCTTCTAAAGGTTTGAGACTAATACGTATTACTTGACGAGAAGCAAAAGCGATAACAACGAGAACAAGTAAATAGATAAAGAAGAGAACAAGTCCTACACGGTGAGTTGTTTTATCAAAATCAGTGAGAGATTGTGCAACAACAACGCTTCCTAGAGCGGAAGGAAGTACTTGTGTAACAACACGAAAATCAGCACCGGGTGCTTCGATAGTAAACGGTCTGTCCCCGTGGCTTGCAATCTCTCCCGGCAATAAACCCTTCACATAATCATTGATTTGATTGGTATTTAGGTCTCCGCCAATTCCACCGATGATATTTCCAAAAGGATCGATAAGTGTTACAGAAGTAGATGTTGGCACTCGAGTCAATGGTGTGGGAGGCGCAGCAGCCCTCGCCGGATTTTCTCTATTTTCTCCCTCTTCGCGTCGTTCATCAAATTCGTTTTCGCGGGCAATTCCGCCACGATCAAGACGAAGAGTTGTGCCTCCAACAACACTGAGCAACTGCTCATCTATTTGACCCATGAGGTAGGAACGTAATGAACTTTGAACTGCGAAACCAGAGGCGGCAAATGCGATTGCAGATAAGAGCAGAACTCCTACAGAGAGTCGATTTCGCAGGCTCGATTTACGCAGTGGAGATTTCATAATAATAAAGTGTAAAGGTTGAACTTACTTCGGCGGCATCCGAAGGCGATATCCCACACCACGAATTGTGTGGATTAGTGGTGGATCGAAGATATCAATCTTCTTACGCAGGTAAGAGATATAGGTTTCAACAATTCCTGCATCGCCTCGGAAATCGTATTGCCATACATGATCGAGTATTTGTGATTTCGAAACAACTCGGTCGGCATTGATAAGGAGATAACGAATAAGTAAAAATTCGGTTGGAGAAAGATCGAGAAGTTGACCAGCGCGGCGAACTTCATGAGTTGCTTCATCAAGTTCGAGATCTGCGAAACGAATTTTCTCTTCGTCTTGGTCAATCTGCGTTACACCTGTGCGACGCAATAGCGCACGAAGGCGAGCAACTAATTCTTCAAGGCTAAACGGCTTTGTCATGTAATCATCGCCGCCAAGTGTGAGGCCTTTGACTTTATCTTCCATTCCATCTTTAGCTGTTAGAAATAGAACACCAGTCTCAACACCTTCATTACGAATTTGTTTACACACTTCAAAACCATCGAGATCGGGGAGCATGACATCGAGCACCATCGCATGCGGTTTGAACTCTTCAGCAATCTGTAGCGCTTGGGCACCATTAGCCGCAGTGCGAACATCGAAACCGACAAAGCGCAGACTTGTAGAAATTAGATCACTGATACTGGATTCATCGTCGACGACGAGAATTCGTTGTGCATTTTCTGCTGTGGCTGTTGCCATTGCGATCACCTCTTGCCCAGAGAATGCTCCCACAGGCTGAGAGATTGCTGAGAATTAGCCTTATTCAGCCTTTGATTTCACGCTGCGAAGAAGAGCCTGGGCGACATCGAGCACCTCAACCTTGGAATCACGAGCGATAACGCCATCCCCAGTCATGACTCGACAGAAAGGACAGGCGACTGCAATCTCTTGTGCGCCAGTTGCAATTGCTTCATCAACGCGATTGAGATTGATACGTGTACCAATTTTTTCTTCCATCCACATGCGCCCACCACCGGCGCCGCAACAAAATGATCGCTCTTTATTGCGAGGCATTTCAGTAATTGTTACACCAGTTGCACCAAGTAATTCGCGAGGTGGCTCATAAATTTCATTGTGACGCCCAAGATAACAAGGATCGTGATAGGTCATAGTAGTTGTGCTCTTGTTTACAGGGATTAATCTTTTTTCGCGCACTAATTGATTGAGTAATTGCGTGTGATGAACCATGACAAGTTCGAAACCACTTTGTGCGTAATCGCGACCAATTGTTGTGAAGCAATGAGGGCATGTAACAACAACCTTCTTTGTGCCTTTCTCGGTGCGTGCAGCAAATACTTCATTAAAGGTTTCAATATTTTCGCGAGCAAGGATTTGATATAAGAATTCATTGCCAGCTCGGCGTGCAGGATCTCCCGTGCACGTTTCGCGCTTTCCTAGAACAGCAAAATTAACTCCCGCCATATACAAAAGTTCTGCAACAGCTTTAGTTGTTTTCTTTGCGCGCTCTTCGTATGCACCGGCGCACCCAACCCAGAATAAATATTCGACATCATCTGGAAGTTGACCTTCTACTACACGAATTGGAAAATCGCATTCCGCAATCCAACCATCGCGATCTGCGCGATTTGCACCCCATGGATTTCCTGCTTTTTCCAAATTACGGAATGTTCCACCAAGTTCAGTTGGAAATTCTGATTCAACTAAAACTTGGAAGCGACGCATATTGACAATGTGATCAACGTGTTCGATATCGACTGGGCATTCTTCGACGCACGCCCCACATGTTGTGCATGACCATAAAACATCAAGTGCGATAGGGCTCAATTCACCTACTAATGACTCTGTTTCAACGACTTTTGCCATAGCGTGATCGCGCATCGCCATAATTAACAATTTTGGAGAGAGCGGTTTATCTGTATGCCAAGCAGGACATTGCGATTGGCAACGTCCGCATTCGGTACAACTCGTCATGTCGAGCAGGCCCTTCCACGAAATATCTGAACGCGCGCCTAGGCCAAAAACATCATCCTCGCTTGGATCTTCAAAATTGATTGGTTTCCCGTGTGAAAGCATCTCCGGCAATGGGCCAAGAGAGTTCTTTCCATTGCTATTGCGGCGAAAATATATATTGAAGAACGCCAAGAAGCGATGCCATGCAACACCCATTGTCAGATTTTGCGCAATCACAATAAACCAGAGCATTGAAACAACAATCTTTAGAGCAGCGACCCATTGGATGTAGGTAGTAATTTCCGTAAGAGTGAGCGCTTTGAATTCTTTTACAATGAACCATGTCGTTACATGATGTCGATTCCAGATATTATCTGGTGATAACGCACCTTCTAAACCTCGTAGTGCAATTACACAAAAAACAATAATAAGAATAGTTGCTTCGATGTAATACGCTTTCTTCATTCCAGAACCAAAGAAGCGTGATGTGCGTCCCTTCTTGGTAAATCGAGTTACTTGTCGAATTCCAATCAGAGTAACTATTCCAATACCTGTGAACCACGTAATTGCTTCCACGAAATATTCATAAACCCACCAGTGACCAATAATTGGCAATGAAAAATATGGGTTTATAAGTTGGCCGTAAGCAGTAACAAGAGTTCCAAAGAGAGCTCCAAAGCCAATCATGACAAACCAATGGGCAATTCCGGTGCCAGTAAAGTTAAGCATCTTTGTATGGCCAAGAACTTCGCGAGTCATATTCCAAAAACGTGAAGCGCGATTGTTGCTACGCGTCGGATCTGGCTGACCCTTCTTATATATGGCGATTAGTTGGCGTACTCGAATTGCAAGCAAAACCAATGCAGCCACAGTTATTCCATATGCCAATACGACCAAAAGGAGGTTCATGTGCGTAAGAGTATCTAAAAACC
Organism: Actinomycetota bacterium; assembly: GCA_009705025.1. Taxonomy (GTDB): domain Bacteria; phylum Actinomycetota; class Actinomycetes; order Nanopelagicales; family Nanopelagicaceae; genus Planktophila. The sequence goes on from WLDA01000020.1 coordinate 8,822, forward strand.
CTTTACGGTCGCTCTCTCGCCCTATAAACTAAAAAAATATTTAGGGAGAGAAATGACTATAAATAATCCAGAAGTTTCGCAATATGTCCTTCCAGCAAATGCGCAGAAATCAGATGACCATAGTGCCATCACCTGTGTGCGAAAGGGCAGTGGGGAATCAGTTGAAGTCACCTCATTTATCTCTAAAGATGGTCGTCTACGTTGCCGCGTTCCTGGTGATAAGAGTGAATGGGCTAGCATCAAAAATCACAACGGCGAAGATTTAGATTTCGAAAAGTCCTGGAAATTTTCTCAAGTTGGGATAACCGGTAAATCCAATTCTTCAATCTTGCATGATGATAATGACAATGCATTTTTGTGGCTTGCAGACACCGTTTGGTTTGGTCTAACTGATCGTATTTCCAATAGCGAATGGAAAACGCTTATGGAGAAGAGAACAAAACAAGGATTCAATGTGATGCAAGTTGTCTCTGGATTATTGCCAGAGGCTGCATTTGGTGAACCATCAACATTGCTTGATGGAGTCGCGTCATGGACGCTAGACAAAAAAGAATTAGAAAAACGTTGGTGGGATGCAGCTGACCTAAGAGTTATTGATGCAGTTCAAGCGGGACAAATGCCTGCACTCGTTGGCGCATGGAGTTACTACATTTTGGAATTTGGTGCTGAACGCCTAAAGAAACATTGGTCAGAAATGATTGCGCGTTGGTCTGCTTTTCCAGTTTTTTGGTGTGTTGCAGGCGAAGTTGGATTGATGGAATACAAAGACCTCTTCACTGACGATATGCAAGAGAAAGC
>WLDA01000021.1 GCA_009705025.1 Actinomycetota bacterium
AGGAAGTTAGTCCAACTAATGATGATTGCGTCCAATGTGCCACAAGATTTTTATTACTTGTTGGCGCGTAGGTACTACCGGATATCTTGACTGCTGGTGACGGAGCCTCATCAAACCAGCCATCAAAATAGTAATTAGATCGCGAAGGAGTCGGCAGATTAATCGCGTCCAACCCTGGGACATAAAGTGCTGAACTAGGTGAGACAGTGCCGCGATTTGCATCGAATGTAACGGTGTAGGCAGAGAGAATTTCAAGATTTCCTGCAACATAGGTGATCGAGTAATTGCTTGCTAGACCGGTAGAAAATGTTGCCAATGAAGGCGTGATGATCGAAGTTCCAACCGCTGTGGGTGGCGTATCTGTTCCTGTAGCTGAATATGTATAAGTAACACTTGCAATTTGATCTGGTGAAATCAATCCACTAGTTGCAATGGTTGCCGTTACTGATTCGCTAAATCCAAAGGATCTATTATTTGCCGTAATGGTGAGCGCTCGTGGGGTGATGTCGGCCGTAACTGTTGGCTGCGTGAGAGTGTAATTATCTGCATGAGTATTTGTTAGCGAATAACCTGTTCCCGCAACATTTATAGAACTACCAACTGTAAATGTTTCAAATGAGAAAACTGGCGTACCCGACAGCGTGACAATGTCAGCGCCAACTTTGCCAACTAGTGTTGGAGTTCCTGTGGGCAGCGTTGCCGTGCGGTTTCCGTCGTACTCTTTATTCACGCCGCTTAGTCCACCAATTGTTAGGTTCTTTTTGCCGATGAGCACATTTGTTGGAGGAGAGAGAACTGACTCATAGTTTGTACTTGCAGCGCGAGTTGCTTGCACAGAACAAGTTCCAACTGCGGTGCTCACTAGCTCTAGGCCAGAAGGTGAAAGTTGACATGGGCCTGAGATAACGGAATACGAAAGTGTTCCTCCCCCAAGACCGCCAGATGCACTCAATGTCACGTTAGTTCCATATGTACCTGATGTAGAAGTAAGGACTAGATCATTGGGTTGCGCACTACGAAGAATTGAAACAGAGCCTGGTGTGTAAGAAAGAGCGTAATTAGTTGCGCTTCCTCCCGAACATGTTGTTGCGGGATTACTTCCAACAGATGAAGTATTTGAATATGTTGGGGCAGAACAGGTAAGGCCAGAAATTACTGTGCTTGTTTCAGCGCCGATAAAGGCTGAAAAACTTGGTGTAATTGTTGGTGCGCTATCGCCATATGTCACTGTTGGAGATGAAGCGGTAATAACTAGAGGTGCTCCATCTACCTGAATCGTCATTGTTTTAGTTTCACCCGAGTAATAACTTGTTGTATCTGAGGGCGTAAATGTGGCTGTAACAAGAGAGCTTCCAGCAACTCCAACTGTTGCGCTATCTCCGGTCAAAGAAATGACACTTGTAGACGCAGAGGAATATACAAAGGATCCAGCAATTGCAGTTGTAGGTGGGGTTAGCGTGAAATCTGATCCCCCATAAACCTTTGTCACTCCACTCCAGGTGAAGGTGGGAGTAGCTTTTCCGACGGTGATGGTCATCGTTGCAGTTGCGCTCTCATAACTAGAGGTGTCAGTAGGCGTAAATGTCGCTGTTATGAGCGAAGAACCAACCTGACCGATAGTTGCAGTGCTTCCAGAAAGAGAAATCACGCTTGGAGTCGCAGATGAATATGTATATGCGCCATCGACTGCAGGTGTTGCACTCGGGCTAGTCAAGGAAAACCCAGAACCACCATATGTTTTGTCTGCATTGGACCAACTCAATACTGGGGTAACCATTGGAAAAGGGTTGCTATCTGATGTTGTTGCAATTTGAGTTATACTTTTATTGCCCCATTGATCGATAGTTGCATTTGTCAAATCTAGCTGTGTTCTTCGTGAAGTAATTGCTCTCATGTTGCTGTAGTCACTCATGAAAAGTGTTTGAGTTGCATCACGAGTGAGTTGTGCATCATTTTGCATAGGCTTTGTGCCCGCTTCGGTGTATAGCGCGCTTCCAATTGTTGTGCGGAAATTAGTCATCCATCCTTTAAACCATAGCCCAAACATAATGTTGCCCATTGATAAACTAGTTACTGCGGTTTGAGCGCTTGTCCCGTAATGAATTCCATTCGCGTAATATCTAAACAATCCGTCGGCTTCACGTGTTACCGCAAAGTGATACCACGTATTTGTCTCCAAATAACCTGTGGCACTTGCAACTAAGAAGTTCCGTGCCCCTCCTTGGGAAAATAATGCGCCTTTGCCATTTGCTTTCTTTGCCACACGAAGTGAAAATCCTCGTGAATCCCATTCTGATTCACGTGTAGTGAAAAGAAAAAAATCACCCGTCCATGCAGGATCAATTTTGAACCAACCTTCATAAGTAAATTGGCCAGTACCGGGTGCATCTAGTGAATAGACTTCTGATTGAACCGCTGCATTGCCAGGGAAATACAAACTCCCCTTTGCGGCCGCCTGAGCAACTGGGGCAGAAACAAAAGATGTAAATAGACCTAAAAATAATGAAAAGGTCAGCAAAACGATGAGGTGCGCTTTGCTTCTTGTTTTTTGAGCATTCATATTTCGACTCCTGAGCTTGCCGGCTTCCTGAATAAAAGAATACTCTTCTTTTATAGGAATAGCACTCCTTTATCAGAATTTTGACCGATTCCCCTCCTTCGACAAGTAGACTTTGCGCATGTCAGGCAAAGCCAAGAAGGCCACTTCCCCCGAATTGGGGCGCAAGGGCGCTTATGTATTGCGTAATCGAGCCGCCCTCTTGCGTTCTACTAGGGAAGTTCTAGCCACAAAAGGCCAATCTGCCACTATCGAAGATATTGCTGAGCATGCCGAAGTAGCTGTGAGTACCGTCTATAAACATTTCAAAGATAAAGATGCGCTGATCTCGGCAACAATCTTGGCCGCCTTTGCCGAATGGGAACCATGGGCAATGTCATTCGCTGAAGAATTTAGTGATCCTCTCGAACAATTTGTAATGCCGATGCGAGTTTTTGTGCGCCTGAACCAAACGCATCCACATAATGCGCAGACTTTGGTCAACTATTTTGATGTAATTGCTCAAATTGTTCCGCAGTTACAGGCAACGATGCTTGGCCACGTGAAGAGCTTGACCAAAGCAAAAATTCTCACAATTTCTAATCCTGAAATAGCGGCGAAGAATTTACATGCAATTCTGACTTTTGCAGTTATCAATCAAGTAAAGAATCCAAAGGCAACTGAAAACGATGCTGATGAAGCGGTTCGAATCGGGCTAAGCATGTTGGGTATATCTGATGCCAAGGCTAAGAAGATTATGCAAATTCCTTTTCCGAAACTAAAGGCTCAAAGATCTTCGTAGTGGTGGCGGGCTTGAATAATATTGAGTGTAGTTTTATCAAATGAATAAACAAGGCGATGCTCTAAGGTAATTCTTCGAGACCATAAACCTTCAAGACTGTATTTCAAAGGTTTAGGCAATCCGATTCCCTTTCGGGGATTCTTCATAGCATCATCAATGAGCTGCCCAATTTTTACTAGGCGATCGGGATTATGCTTACCCCAATACTCTAAATCGGCGATTGCTTGATGAGTGAAAAAGATTGAAGTGAGGGCAGGCATAGGTAGGGCCTGTACTTATTTACGTGAAGCTTTGGAGGCAGCGCTCTTCTTTGGGGATTTCTTCTCTGGTGCTTTTTTGACATTTGCTAACTTCAAGATCTGGTCAAGAGTCTGACCTTTCTTATATGTGACTTTCACACCTTTACCAGATTCAATCTCTGCCAATGCCTTATCGAGATATTTGCGGTTCGATGTGGTGCGCAGCAGGAATGCAGTCTCAATCATCGATTCCCATTCGCTCTCCGATACGAGAACGGCATTGCCGTTATTGGAAGTTATGGTGATGCTCGCTTGATCGGCATTGACCTGCTCGATGAGGGGAAATAACTTTTCGCGGGCCTTGGATGCAGAGATGATCATGTGGACTCCTTTAGTATTTCGCAACAATAGCACCTTGTACGACATCTCGTACAAGGCATGTGTCTATCTATTGCTGCTTCGAGCTCCTATAAGCGCGCCACGCCCCCGTGCTGGCCAAAGCCCAGATAACGAGTAAAGGTTGAAAGAGTAAGCGTAGGAAGCGCGCTTGATCGCTATCTAATCCGAAGGCATCTACTTTGTTGATGTATTGCGAAATATTTCCCCAAAAGACTGCAACAAAAAACATTGCGACTAGCCAGCCAACTTGAACTCGGTATTTCCATAATGCAATCAGGCAAAGACCTAGAACTATTTCGACTACTCCAGAGGCTAGAACTACAAAGTCTGCATAATCTTTGAACAGAGTCGGAACTTGTGCCTGAAATTCTTGGCGACTAGTCGTTAGATGTCCGATACCTGCATAAGCAAGTGCTAGACCTAAAACTATTTGAGGAACTCTTCGAAGTGATTGCATAAGGTTTTACTTATAACTCAATTAGTTTGAGGGCGGCAAGTGCGCTGTCATAGCCTTTATCTTCTTTACTTCCAGGTCGACCAGATCTTGCAATTGCTTGATCAAGGTCATTACACATCAAGACTCCGTAACCAACCGGTTTTGAGAACTTGAGTTGAACATCAATGACGCCCTGTGTGACACCTTGGCAGACGTAATCAAAATGAGGTGTTTCTCCCTTTAGAACAAGTCCAAGGGCAATAACTGCATCGAAACCTTTTTCAAATGCTTTTTGCGCCGCAAGTGGAATCTCAAAAGATCCTGGAACAAAGATGACTTCGATCTTTCCTACTTTTGCCTCTTCTAGTGCGCGGGTGGCACCTGCGATGAGGTCGTTACAAATATCTAGATGCCAAGAAGAAGAGATGATGGCAACTTTTGCTTTGGGTAGGTGTGGGATTGAGAGATCAGGTGCGTGGCCAGCCATTATTTTCCTCCAGTTACGTGTGTTGCAATATGTCCTAGGCGCTCTGCCTTTGTTGCTAAATACTTTGCATTGAATTCATTAGGTTCAATTTCAAGTGAGATCTGCTCGCATGCAATACCGCTACTAGTCACAGCGGCAACTTTTTCAGGGTTGCTAGTCAATAACTTGATTGATGCGAGGTTGAGGTTTTTCAAAATTGAAATAGCTTCAGACCAATCGCGCGAATCAACTTGGTGGCCAAGTTCTAAGTTTGCATCGACTGTGTCTAATCCACCATTTTGCAGAGCGTAGGCCTTGAGCTTCTCTGTTAGTCCAATGCCGCGTCCTTCGTGATCTCGAAGATAAATAACATAGCCATACCCATACTTTTCAATCTCGGCAATTGATTTTTGTAATTGAGCGCTGCAATCACAGCGTTTCGAACCGATGACATCACCTGTGAAGCATTCAGAGTGAATTCGAACTAATGGGACGTTACTACCTTGACCAAAGCGCATGACTACTTGTTCGCGATGCTTCAGTGATGGGTAGGTAGCAAGTGACCAGACTTCATTTTCTAGTTGAATATCTACCCATTCGAAATCATGGCGTGGATAAACTATTTCTTTAGGCGTTGCTGGAAGCGTTGCTTGATATTGCTTTATTTGAGCAATAGAAATAATTGGGATGTTGAATTCTTGTGCAAAGTTTGTGAGAACTTCTCCCCTAGCCATTGATCCATCTTCGGCAACAATTTCAGAGAGAAGCGCTGCTGGATATTTGCCGGATAATACGGCAAGTGCAACGCCTGCTTCAGTGTGACCGCTGCGAGATGCAAGTCCATCAGCGTGTGCGATGAGTGGATAGATATGTCCTGGGCGAATGAAATCAGCTGGCTGTGATTGTGGATTTGCAATTGCTTTTATTGTTGCACTTCGCTCGGTTGCACTTACTCCAGTAGTTAGGCCTTCGATGAAATCGACAGAGACTGTAAAGGCTGTCTTTCGCTTATCTTGATTGTTTTCAACCATGTATGGGAGTCGCAGTTCATGAGCGCGCTGGGCCGTAATTGCAACGCACAAAATGCCAGTGGTGTGACGAACCATAAAGGCTGTCTTTTCAGCAGTTGCATGCTCTGCCAACATGATGATGTCGCCCTCATTTTCACGATCAAGATCATCGACGACGATAACCATTTCACCGCGAGCAAAGCGCGCTAGGACATCGTGGAAATTATTTTCCATCGATAGCCCCCTTAGAAATTAGACGCTCAACATATTTAGCCAAGATATCGACTTCGATATTGACCAAATCCCCTGGTTTTTTGCGTGAAAGGTTTGTCTTTGCAAGAGTTTCAGGAATAAGCCAGACGGTAATAATGTGCGTTGCATCATCTATAGAGCCAACGGTTAGTGATACGCCATCGAGAGTTATAGAGCCTTGCGCAACAACATATTTCAAAAGGTTTTCTGGCGCTTTGATATCAAACTGCGCCCATTTTTCGCCAGGAAGTAATTGCACAACGCTTCCTGTGCCATCAACATGTCCTTGCACAATATGGCCGCCCATGCGCATATCCATGCGGGCAGCGAGTTCTAGATTTACTGGTGAACCAACTTCTAATTGAGCAAGGGAAGTCAGGGCTAGCGTTTGAACCATGACATCGGCGGTAAAGGTGTCGCCAGTAATTGATGTTGCAGTTAGGCATGTTCCATTGACTGCAATGGAATCACCCACTGATAGACCGAGCACTGACTGCGGAGCGGTGATTGTAAAGATTGCTGAACTCTGACCGCGAGTAATCTCTTTTACTATTCCAAGTTCTGAAACTAATCCTGTAAACATTTAGAGCCCCTTTACTGCGTAGTGGGATTTGATATCGCTGCCACAACGCTCTACCGATAAGAGTTGAAGTTCAAGGTGATCATCCAGAGTTGAAATTCCTAGATTGCTAACAAAATCTTTACCGCCGCCAAGGACTTTCGGGGCCTGATACATAATGATTTCATCGATATTTCCTGATGCTAAAAGTGCGGAACCAAATGTTGGACCAGCTTCAACGAGAACTTGGTTGAATCCTTCATCGCCGAGCATGCTCATCAGATCTGGAATTGATTTGCTCTTGACTAGAACTGTGCGTGCTTCCTTATCAAAGACTTGATTGCTGGCAGGAACATCTTGTTCTCCGCAGATGATGCGCACAGGACGTGCACTGTGGCCGCGTGGGATCAAATGCGGGTTATCAACAATTGCAGTATTTGTGCCAATCAAAATTGCATCAGATTGTGCACGCAGTAATTGAACATCCTCACGAGATTGCGGCCCCGTAATCCATTGTGAAGTTGAATCACTTGCTGCAACTTTTGCATCCAGAGTTGTTGCAACTTTCCAAATCATCAGTGGTTTACCACTTTGCACTTTGTGTAACCAAGCCCGTTGAACATATTCGAGTTCGGCAGAATGGATATGTTCAACTTCGATTCCTGCAGATTTCAATACCTGCGCTCCCCCAGCTGCAATTGGGTTTGGATCGCTAACTGCATAAATAACTTTTGAAATTTCTGCATCGATAATTGCTTGCGTACACGGTGGTGTTGTGCCGGTATGTGCGCATGGTTCAAGTGAGACAACCAATGTTGCTCCGCGCGCTAAGGATTGCGCGCCTTTGATGGCAATAACTTCGGCGTGATCGGGTGAAAGTTTGCGATTATGAAAACCAGATGCGATGAGTGCGCCATCGGGTGAATAAATGGCAGCAGAAACATTTGGGTTGGGAGTACTCACTGCTAAGCCAGCAAGGCTGAGCGAGTAAAGATGCGCGAAGGCGTCATCGATAAACAAGGTGCACCGATTCCGCTGTTATCTCTCATCCGGACTTTAACCGTCGGTCTCAGAGTTTCACTGAGTCAACCGCCCATTGGATATGTGCGGGTCGCGGACTATAACCGCCGGTTCGAAATTACATCGACCCCGATAACAACATGGCAATTCTAGCGCCTTTCACGCATTTTCGAGAATCGGGAATTTTGAACAGTATTCTCTGCGCTATGCCACGCATAGCTAAAGATAAAAACGGATTTGCTCCGAAGGTCTGCGTGCGATGTGGCCTTGAATTTGAATGGCGAAAGAAGTGGGCTAAAAACTGGAATGACGTGAAGTATTGCAGCGAGCGTTGCCGAGAAAATAAATGAAACGCATTATCTACATTCCCTTTGATCACTTGCACCGAAAATTTGGCGCGCTCAAAGGTGCAACTCCAGGCGAGGATGTAATCGCACTTGTTGAAAGTGCGCGCATGACTACTGGGCGCAATTGGCACAAGGAGCGACTCTTCTTCCTTATCTCTAGTGCTCGCCACTTTGCGCAATCACTTGAAGAAGAAGGTTTTACTGTCGAATATGTAAAAGCAGCAACAACTATTGATGGCCTCAAAACTGTTGAAAAGAAATATCCGAAGCTTCCTATTGTTTGCGCCGAGCCTTCTTCCTTTAGGCAATATGAAGCGCTCAAGAATTACGGAGTCAGCTTTGTAGATAACGATTTATTCCTAACTCCTCGTTCCCTATTTTTGTCGTGGGCTAATGAGCAAAAGAGTTTTGTTTTGGAGAGTTTTTATCGCAAACAAAGAGTTCGCCTCGCTATTTTGATGGATGGTAAAGAACCTACCGGTGGTGCATGGAATTTCGATAAAGAGAATCGCTTGCCACCACCAAAACAATATGAAGGTCCTGCTTATTTAGAACACAAACGTGATGAGATTGATAATGAAGTTGCAGCAGAGTTAGGGCACGTGCCAACGACTACCTGGGCCACTACGCGCAAAGGTGCATTGGCGCAGATGAAGAACTTTTTTGATAATCACTTTGGTGAATTCGGGCCACTTGAAGATGCGATGACAACCCAAAACTGGGCACTGCATCACTCCTTACTCTCACCATATTTGAATAATGGATTACTTCATGCAAGTGAAGTCATTAGCGCTGCAATGAAGGCATTCAATACTGGATCAATTCCTATTGAATCTGCTGAAGGATTTGTTCGCCAGATCATTGGATGGCGCGAATACGTCAATGGAATGTATTGGTTCCTGGGCCCTGACTATCGCGGAAATAATCAACTCAAGGCCAATCGAGCATTGCTTCCATTATTTAGTGATCCCAATAAAACTTCGATGAACTGCATGAAGCAAACGGTCACTGATATCAATGAACGGGCGTGGGTGCATCACATTCCACGTTTGATGCTGCTCTCAAATCTTGCACTCGTAACGGGAACTAATCCCCAAGAATTTCTAGAGTGGATGCGCGAAGTATTTATCGATGCAAGCGAATGGGTAATGGTTCCCAACGTAATTGGAATGGGCGTTCACGCCGATGGTGGGCTGATGATGACTAAGCCTTATGCAGCAGGTGGTGCTTACGTCTCACGTATGAGTAATTACTGCAAGGGTTGTTCTTATGATCCAAAACTTCGAGTTGGCGAGAGCGCATGTCCATTTACGACTTTGTATTGGGATTTCTTAGATCGACATAAAGAAACTTTCGCCAAGAATCACCGCATGAGCCAACAAGTATTTGGCCTCAATCGCCTCAGCGACTTACCGCAATTGAAAGTGCGTGCGCAAGAGGTATTGAAGGGTTTAGAGCAAGGAACTATTTAGAACTTAGTTGTTCTTCACAAACTCTGATGCGTGAG
>WLDA01000022.1 GCA_009705025.1 Actinomycetota bacterium
AGATGCACAAAGCCTTATCTCTAAAGGCGATACAACATCACTTTTTGCAGGAACTCTTGTTGACCGATTTATCAAACAAATGGGACATGATGTAACACTTGGTGATTATGGTGCTGTAGCCACTGCTATAGCGCCTCAATTAGCTCGTACGCAAAGTCTAAGAGTTGTTGTAGACACTACTCATGGACCAAATCGTGGACAGACAGTGTGTGACCACAGGTCATACGCCGATATCGCTCCAGAATCTGCGCACACCCATGCACCAAAAGTGGATGTAGTTCTAGAAATTGATATCAAAGCTATGAAAGAAATGTGGCTAAAAACAATAACTGGAAACTAAATCCCTATTGGGTGCCAGACTGTTTTATATTCCATAAATGCAAGCATTCTTTGAGGAGTATCCGAACTTGAGAATTTATGAATTCTCTTCAGATTATCCGCACCGCTGATGCGCACTTCCTTATCTAATTCTTTAGATAAGCCTGTTGCATCAATAGCATCGACATCCATGTGAGCGCCCATCCAAGGTGCAAGCTCACTTGTAATACCTGTAAGGATATTTACAACCCCTCCTGGCAAATCACTTGTAGCAAGAGCCTCACTTAGTGTTATAGCGCAGAGCGGAAACTTCTGGCTGGCAACTACAACTGCAGTATTTCCACCAGCAACTACGGGAGCAATCGCTTGAACTAGGCCTAGAAGTGAACTCTTTTGTGCTGGAAAAATACCAACGACGCCAACTGATTCAGGAACTGTGAAATTATAAAATGGTCCAGAGATTGGATTAGTAGATCCTGCAACTGTTGAAATTTTGTCACACCATCCCGAATACCAAACCCATGCATCTATCGCTTGGTCTACCTGCTTTTTCGCTGCAACTCGTGAAATTCCTTCGAGTAGCGCAATCTCTTCAACGAACTCTTCACTACGCGCTTCCATCATTTCTGCAATGCGATAAAGAATCTGTGAACGGTTGAAAGCAGTTGCACCACTCCAGCCACCGAGGGCACCACGAGCAGCTGTCACTGCATCGCGTAAATCTTTTCGAGATGCCTGAGCAGGATTAGCTATGAAATTTGATTTCGCATCAGTAACTTCATATGTACGTCCAGATTCACTCCGAGGAAATGCTCCTCCAATATAGAGTTTGTACGTTTTACGGATATCAATTCTCATTATTTTTCTCCGCCTTTCAAATATGCCGCTAAGCCATGGCGTCCACCTTCACGACCCCACCCTGATTCTTTGTATCCACCAAATGGACTTGCAGGATCAAATTTATTGAATGTGTTAGCCCAAATAACGCCTGCTTTGAGTTGCTTAGCAGCCCAGAGGATTCGAGAACCTTTCTCAGTCCACACGCCTGCAGATAAACCATAAGGAGTGTTATTCGCCTTATCGATAGCTTCTTGAGGCGTTCTAAATGTTAGGACTGAAAGTACTGGTCCAAAGATTTCTTCTTGTGCGATTCGATTCGCTTGTGTTACACCTGTAAATATTGTTGGCGGGTACCAGAATCCTTTTTCAGGCAACGTGCACTCTGGACTCCAGCGATGCGCTCCTTCTGCATCTCCACTTGAAGAAATCTCTTTAATGCGCGCTAACTGAGCAGCTGAGTTAATTGCACCTAAATCAGTGTTTTTATCTAGCGGGTCGCCGACTCGAATTTGAGAAATACGACGCTTGAGTTTTTCAATTAATTCATCATGGACATTCTCTTGGACTAATAGTCGTGATCCGGCGCAGCAAACATGACCTTGATTGAAGAAAATGCCACTTACTATTCCTTCTACAGTTTGATCAATTGGTGAATCATCGAAGACGATGTTGGCACCTTTACCGCCTAGTTCAAGTGTCGCGCTCTTACCTGTACCAGCAATCGCACGTGCAATTCCTTTTCCAACACCTGTTGAACCAGTAAATGCAATTTTATCTATGTCAGGATGATTTACGAGTGCAGATCCAGTAGCACCATCACCTGTAACAATATTTACAACTCCGGCAGGAAGGCCAGCTTGTTGGCATACCTCCGCAAATAAAAGTGCAGTAAGTGGTGTTGTCTCAGCAGGTTTGAGGACAACCGTATTACCAGTTGCGAGTGCTGGTGCAACTTTCCAAGCAAGCATGAGCAGTGGAAAATTCCAAGGGATAATCTGACCAACAACACCATGAGGGCGAGGATTATCTCCTGCTCCTGCATACTTTAATTTATCTGCCCAACCTGCATGATAGAAAAAGTGTGCAGCTGCGAGTGGAACATCAATGTCTCGAGTCTCACGAATTGGTTTTCCATTATCCATTGTTTCAAGTACTGCAAACTCACGTGCACGCTCTTGCATGATTCGTGCAATTCTAAATAGATACTTACCGCGCTCCTGAGGAGCCATTTTCGACCAAACTTTTGTATATGCGCTGCGAGCTGCAACTACTGCCTTATCTACATCACTTGCTTGTGCGTAAGCAATTTTTGAAAGGACTTTTTCAGTTGCAGGGTTGATTGTATTGAATGTCTTTGAGCCTTTTGCAGCTACAAACTTTCCATTGATGAATAAGCCATACTGCGCGCTAATATCAACGATGGCAGTTGATTCGGGTGCTGGAGAGTATTCGAATGTCATTTCTAATCCAATGTCACGTAGTTAGGGCCGGCGTAGTTACCGTTGCGCAATTTCATTCTTTGCATCAGTAGATCATTGAGTAGAGCACTCGCTCCAATTCGAAATAGCTTTGGTGTCAACCATTCTTCTCCTGCAGTTTCGCGAACAAGGACTAATTGCTTTATTGCATCCTTTGTTGTGCGAATACCACCCGCTGGTTTGACGCCGATTCGAATTCCAGTCATTTCATACCAATCTCTTACTGCCTCCAACATGACCAAAACTACGGGCGCTGTTGCTGCAGGAGATATCTTTCCTGTACTTGTCTTGATGAAATCTGCTCCGGCGGCCATTGCAAGGTGCGAGGCTTTACGTACATTGTCCAAAGTAACGAGCTCGCCAGTCTCTAGGATGACTTTGAGATGAGCCCGATCCCCGCATAATTCTTTGATGTAAACGATTTCAGTAAAGACTTTTACCAGGTCTCCAGAGAGAAAAGCTCCTCTATCAATGACCATATCAATCTCTGTTGCACCACTGTTGAGTGCATCCAAGGTGTCTTGTTTCTTCACTTCTAAACTTGCGCGCCCCGATGGGAATGCCGTTGATACTGCAGCGACTGGAATTGATTGACCACCAATAGCATCTAAATGTTTTCTGGCAGTTGCGACTTTGTCATTGTAAACACAGATAGCACCAACACTTGGAACTGTGGGATCTGTTGGATCAGGATGCACTGCTTTAGTGCAAAGCGCTTTTACTTTTCCATCAGTATCCGAGCCCTCGAGTGTTGTTAAATCAATCATTGAGATTGCGCAATCAATTGCCCATTTTTTACTTGCAGTTTTAATACTTCGTGTTCCTAGCATTGCTGCGCGTGATTCAGCGCCAACTTGATCAACTCCTGGAAGTTGCTTTAGAAAACGTCGTATTGACGAATCTGTACCTTCGACTAATTGCACCTTCAAATTATATCTGAAGAATGATTATGGTGAGAAGGGTTGCTATGAATTACTCTTGTAATTGCGCCTAGTTTCGTTAGCATTGGCGCTCTTAGACCAGCATTTTCAAGTAAAGAGGAGTAACTACCAGATGTCCCGAATCCCTATCATTTTGGATTGCGATCCAGGTCATGATGATGCGCTTGCAATTATTTTGGCTGCGTATAACCCAAAAATTGATTTGCGAGGAATTGTTACAGTTTCGGGAAATGGTGCGATTGATAAAGTTACATACAACGCTCTCAGTATTTGCACTCTTGCAAATATAAGCGTTCCTGTTGCACAAGGTTCGGGTGTTTCGATTTTAGGTTCTGCTGAAGCTGCCACCGATATTCATGGTGAGACCGCACTCGATGGCGCACCACTTCCAAAGCCGGGCTTCGAACTTTCGAAGGAAAGTGGGATCGAACTCATGGCTCGATTAGTTCGCGAATCAAGTGAACCAATCACAATCGTTGCAACTGGTCCGCTAACAAATGTTGCGATTCTTCTCAAGCTTTATCCAGAATTGAAAAGCAAAATTAAAGAAATTGTTTTCATGGGTGGTAGCGCATCACGTGGAAACCGCACTCCATATGCTGAATTCAATATCTGGATGGATCCTGAAGCCACAGATATCGTCTTGCACTCAGGCTTGAAATTGACGATGTGTGGGCTCGATGTTACCCATCAAGCACTCGTTACTAAGGAAGTTTTTACTCGTCTTGAAGCGCTAAAGACAGATCTTTCAACAACAATAATTGGTTTGCTCAAATTCTTTGCTCAAACCTATAACGATGTTTTTGAGATGCCAGATCCACCTTTGCATGATCCAGTAGCTGTTGCAGTACTTATCGACCCAAGCGTCGTATCGTCACGATTCGTCAATGTCGAAGTTGAGTTAGATGGAAAATACACTCGCGGTGCAACTGTCGTTGACATATATAAGCGTGAAGAACGCGCAGCTAATGCCACTGTTGCGCTAGAACTCGATGCTAAAAAATTCTGGGATCTAATGATCGATGCAATAGAGGCTGCAGGAAAGTCCTAAATCTTTCCAATGCTTCTATCAAAGGCAATGATCTCTCGTAAGCCTTGAATAGCAGTCTCGAGTAGTGGATCAAGTGAAATTACTGGACCGATGCCATGCATCATCATGATTCCACCTGCGCGCTTGCGTAACATGGACGAGATAACGAATATTGCTGAGGCTTCCATCTCTGAACAGATGGCTCCCCCAATTTCCCACGCTTTCCAGCGATCTTGGAGATTGCGCGCAACGCCCATTCTCTCTGGTTCATGTTGGCCATAGAAAGAATCTTTAGATTGAGTGATTCCGGTGCGAAATTTCACGCCAGTCTTCTTGGCTGCTCGCTGTAGCGCTTGTGTCAGATCCAAGTCTGCGACAGCAGGAAATTCGATAGGCATGTAATGAATGGATGTTCCTTCATCTCGAATCGCACCAGAAATAATTGCTAATTCACCCGAAACAATATCTTTTTGAATTGCACCAGAAGTTCCAACACGAATGAATGTGTCCGCGCCAACAATTGCTAATTCCTCAACAGCGATTGCAGCCGATGGGCAGCCAATTCCTGTTGAGGTAACGGATACTTTTTCGCCATCGAGATACCCTGTATACGTAACGTATTCACGATTAGATGCAACCAATTTTGCATCATCGAAGAGGGCAGCAATTGGTTCGCAACGACCAGGATCTCCTGGAAGTAATACATATCGACCGACATCACCTGGTGCTAGTTGAACGTGATATTGCTTTCCATTGGCTTCCATTTATAACTCCTTGCTTAGTTGGTCAGCTTTAATAAGTTCTCGTACCCCTGAAATTGCAGTTTCAATCAATGGCTCAAGTGAACCAAATGGACCATCGCCATGCATAGCCATGATTCCCCCGGCTCGTACTTTCAGTGTTGAGGCAACAATAAATAGTGCTGCAGCTTCCATTTCAGAACAAATTGCACCACCAACTTGCCACGCATGCCAGCGATCTAGAAGTCGACTTGTAACTCCGGAGCGTTCTGGCTCAATCTCGCCGTAAAAAGAATCCTTTGATTGAGAAATACCCAGCGCATGTGGCAGACCCGCTTTTTGTGCAGCAGTTCGAAGCGCGGCAACAATTTCTAAATCAGCGAGTGCTGGAAATGCAACTGGTAAGTAATGAATCGAGGTACCTTCATCACGAATTGCACCGGTGACAATTGCTAAATCTCCCGATTTTGTTCCAGGTTGAATCGCTCCTGATGTGCCTACTCGAATAAAAGTATCAGCCCCGACGCGTACAAGTTCCTCTAAGGCGATGGCAGATGACGGACATCCAATACCTGTCGATGTTACTGAAACCTTTACGCCATCTAGTGTCCCTGTATATGTAACGTATTCACGATTTGTTGCTACGTGAACAGCGTCATCCAAATGCTGAGCAATTACTTCGGATCTACCTGGATCTCCGGGAAGCAATACATATCGGCCGACATCACCTTTTTGTAATTGAATGTGGTGTTGTTTTAGATCTGAATTGCTCATAGCGTGTTTACTCTTTCTATGAAGAAATCCATGAATGCTTCAACATCTACCTTCATTGCAACCTTGCTATTTGGGGCTTTACCCATTGCCTTAAAGTGATCCGCCGAAGTCTTTGCAACGTTATGGTCACCCTTTAGTTCAACGGTGACGTGATAATCCACGTATTCAACTAAATCTGGCTTAATCAAAAGTGCGGCAGCTAATGGGTCATTTATTGCACAGCCATCAATACTTTGATACTCATCATGAAATTCCATATAGAAACGAGTGGAATCATCAATGAATTTTCGAACTGCTGGGTTCTTACTTTGGATGCGGTCCATATGTCTTTTCTGAAATAAGCACTCATAAGTAACATCTAATGGAACTAATGTAAAAGTAATGCCAGCTCGAATCACAACATCAAAGGCATGCGGGTCACAGAAAACGTTATATTCCGACGATGGAGTTGCATTACCTGGCGCATGAATAGTTCCACCCATAGATACAACATCTTTTATTAATGGCACTATCGATGGATCACGCAAAATTGCTAGGGCAAGATTTGTCATAGGACCAATGCATAGCAAAGTAATTTCACCGGGATACTTATGAACCAGGTTTATGATGAGTTCGACAGCAGGCGAAGCAGATAGCTTCAGTGCTGGCTCAGGTAGCACTGCATAACCAAGTCCACCATCACCATGAGTTTCTTCGGCTACTGACAGTGTTTTTACTAACGGTTCTGAAGCACCACGTGCAATTGGAACATTGACTAAACCACAAAGCTCTGCAATTTGTAGAGCATTTTTTGCGCACTTATCTACTGTCGTATTTCCATGAGTAACCGTTATTGCCTCAATTGAAATTTCAGGAGATGCGGCAAGTAATAGAAATGCCAGTGCATCATCTATCCCTGGGTCAGTATCTAGAATAATTCTGCGCTTATTCATGTATGAGAACCTTCTTCTGCGTGACTAAGCCGAAGAATGAAACGCATGTGGCAATTACAGCGCATCCCGAGACGAAATAGAAGCCATTCCATGCTCCTGTTATAGAAACAAAGGTCCCTGAAATCGCACTTCCCAGAGTAATACCAATAGAAATCGCTCCACCAAGGAATGCAAAAGCTTCGTTTAGCCGCTCATTGGGAACAATATCTTTGAGAAGTGCGTTAGCGGCAATAAGAGTTGGAGAAATTGCTACTCCTGAAACCATAAGCAGAAAAGGTAAAATGCTATAAATATGAATTACAGCTGGACCAAATGTTGCAATTGTCATGAAGAAGAGCGCAAGAGCATAACGATGCGAATTTGAACTTTTCCAGTGCTTTAGGCCATAGAGCGTGCCTGCAACAAGACTTCCGAGTGAATAGATAGCCATGAGTAAACCACCTTGGCTTTCAAAACCTGCCTCTTTAGCCACCGCGAGTACCGCAATTGTGTTTCCGCCAAAGATGCAACCGAGTGCAACAAGTGAGATCAGCAGCGGTTTGACCAAAACAATTTTTAGTAGTCCGTGTTTATGTTCTTCAGGATTCTTCGAGAAATCATTCTTATCACTTGTTAGTGAAAGTCCTGATGCACCAATAAAGAGGAAGAGTAGCCCTGCAATCAATGCAAATTTTGGACCAAACTTTGCAAATAGCAAGCCTGCGCATGCCGGCCCGGCAACAAATGAAAACTCGTCTAGAACGGATTCAATAGAGAGCGCCGAATTGAGCTCTTTATTATCAGGAAGGGAGCGACCCCAACGTGTTCGGGTAAAGCTTCCAATATTTGCCAAGGATGCACCAGAGGAAGCAGCGAAAAGTAAAATAAAGATTAACGAAGATGAACTCAATTTAATAAGTGCGCACATCGAAAGAATGTGAACTAAAGTAATTGGAATAAGTACTTTGCGGCTTCCATGCAGATCTGCAAGTCTTCCGATACGAGGGCCTATAAGAGCACTGGCCAATGTATAACTTCCAGATGCAAGTCCTGCATATGCATAAGAATCTGTTGTCGCAGATATCAGAAGAACAATTGCAACTGGATTCATTGCTAAGGGCAATCGCCCAATAGCTCCGTAACCAAGGGTCGCCAGTGCATGTGGTTTGCGCATTATTTGCGCGTACGAACTGAGCATCAATCCCCGGTTTCACAACTGTAAACGATTGCAGAAGTCTATGTCGCAAGGCATACTGCTGTCTAGGTAAACCATTACTTTCTTAGGAGTTTTTACATGCGCATCTATTTTGCAGGACCACTTTTTACTCCTTATGAAAGAGACTTTATTGATAAGTGCGCAGCAAAAATGCGAGCAGCAGGGATGGAAGTTTTTGTTCCACATGAGATTCCATTACCAGATCCAGTAACTCCAGAATTCATTTTCAAAATTGATTCAGAGCAGGTTCTCAAAGCTGATGCAGTGCTTGCACTCCTTGATGGACCAATGGTTGACGATGGAACTGCATCTGAAATCGGAATTTTCTGGGCAGCAATGCAGAGTGACTCAACGAAAAAGGGAATCGTTGGCCTAGTAACAGATACGCGCGTTATTCGTGATCGCAACATGATTGATGGAAAAGGAATAAACCTCTTCGTACGTGGATGCGTAGAAGATGTTGGAGAAGTTGTCGATACCTTTGAGAAGGGCTTTGCAATCCTTCTCAAATGGCAATCAGAGATGTAATTAGTACATTGTTGTAACTGTTAGGTGATGTGGCCAATGCGTTGCGTGATAAGACTTCCAGAGTCGGAAATCTACTTGTGGCATGAGTAGAGGTTCCAAGCCCTTTCTGCGTGCATTTATTTCATCTGTTAGTCGAGCAACGCTATAGATAGAACTTGCGCGAATTTCGATTTCTGCATCGCTGTCTCTCTCAACAATTGTCAGACTATTTATCTGCTTTTCAAGTTCGGGTGCGTATTCAAAGATGCCCATAACGCGCATACCGACTGGAACAATGTAATCAGCAAAAGCAGTGAGCAAATGCGCATCTTCTAATTTCCATGCTTTACGTGGTGAAAGCGTTAGGTGCATCATCCATATACCTAATTGAGCGAGCTTATAAATCTGTATTTGATCGCCCTTGTACATAGAGACATCCTCAAAACGTGGAAATTCCTTTGTTAGACGCTCTAAAAGGCCATCGCCATGTGCATAGAGCTTGGGAGCACAAGAGCGTACAAAGTTGTGAAATTTTCCTTTGTAATCTGCAACAAGCTTCTCTCCGACAGCGCGCAAAATAGTTACGCGCTCATCGAGCATAGGCATCTCAATAGTTCCGCTAAATACCTTTGCTAGCTCCTCACGAGTAATTTTCGCAAGGTATTCACCATCGAAAAACGGAATTCCTGCTGCTCGAGCGCGGTGTAGGCAAGCATTCATTGCTTCGCTATCGCACCATCTTTTACCCATGTAATCAGTCTC
>WLDA01000023.1 GCA_009705025.1 Actinomycetota bacterium
CCAGAGCCATTTAGATTTATTTTTATTCGATTGACCCAATGGTCAATCAATCGCGCCGATGAAAATAATGGAAAACGTAATCCCTGGCTCAAACTCCTCGATTTTCTAGGCTTGGGCTTCGATTCCTAATTCTTTACCCGTATCCTTAGCAACATGACTAACCACGGCAATATGTATGGACCAAATTTTACATTTCTTGGTATCCCCGCCTGCGATCTTGATGATCCCAAAACATATGCTGATGCTGACGTAATTATTCTTGGTGCACCTATTGATAGCGGAACATCTCATAGATCAGGTGCGAAGTTTGGTCCACAAGCAATTCGTGGTGGAGATTATTTGTCACATGATGGCGAACGTCCACATTTAGCACTTCGAACTGATGGCTTGAAAGATTTGAAAGTTGTTGACGCGGGAGATTTATTGATGCCAGGTGGAGACCTTGTTGCATCCCTAGAAGTTCTTGCGAAAGCTACCGAAAAGATTTCTCGCGCTGGAAAGATTCCTGTAATTCTTGGCGGAGATCATTCCATTGCATCTGCCGATGTTGCAGGTATTGCCAAACATAGAGGGCTTGGAAAGATTTCGATGGTGCACTTTGATGCACATGCCGATACCGGTGAAGATCAGTGGGGCGCACTTGTCGGTCACGGCACACCAATGCGACGTTTGATAGATGGCGGATTTGTTCGGGGAGATCGCTTCTTACAACTTGGTCTTCGCGGATATTGGCCAGATAACACCACACTTGCATGGATGCGTGATCAGGGAATGCGTTCATATGAGATGACAGAGATTCACCATCGTGGTCTCAATACCGTTTTAGATGAATCTTTTGCAACGCTAACAAATGAATGTGATGGAGTATTCCTCTCAGTCGATATCGATGTTGTTGATCCAGGAATGGCGCCAGGAACTGGCACACCAGAACCAGGTGGAATGACGAGTCGCGAGTTGCTAGAAGCAGTGCGCAGAATTTGTCTCGAGCTTCCGATTGTTGGAATCGATATTGTCGAAGTGGCCCCAGCATTTGATACTGCTGACATCACAGCCATTCTTGCAAACCGAGTTGTTCTAGAAGCTCTGAGTGCAATTGCAAAGCGACGATCAGGTACTCCGTATAACCCAATACAGAATCTACTTGATAGATAAATTCATATGCGCGACATTGTAATTCTTGGCTCAACTGGCTCGATTGGTGTGCAAGCACTTGAAATAGTTGATGCGAACCCAACGCTTTTTCGCGTTGTTGCGCTAACTAGTACTGGTAAAAATCCCTCTGTAATTATTGAGCAAGCAAAAAAATATAAGGTTTTAGTAGTTGGTGTAACAACAAATGCTGATGTAATTCGAGAAGCGCTACCTGATATCAGCGTTATTGATGGCCCAGAAGCATCAGTGGAGATCGCAGCGATTACATGCGATGTTGTGCTCAATGCAATAACTGGATCTATCGGACTCGGTCCAACTTTGTCAGCGCTCAAAGCGGGTAATCGGGTTGCACTAGCTAATAAAGAATCACTTGTTGCAGGTGGTGAACTCGTTATGAAATTAGCTAAGCCAGATCAACTTATTCCAGTTGATTCTGAGCACTCTGCTATCTGGCAATCAATGATGGCTGGCAAGAAAGAAGAAGTCTCGCGCCTTGTTCTCACAGCAAGTGGTGGACCATTTAGAGAGCGCGCAGATTTGAGTTCAGTAACGGTAGAAGATGCTCTAGCTCACCCAACATGGTCAATGGGTCCAGTTGTAACAATAAATTCTGCAACCCTTCTCAATAAGGGATTAGAGATTATTGAAGCGCACTATCTTTTCAATCTGCCGTATTCCAAAATAGATGCAGTTATTCATCCGCAATCTGTTATTCATTCAATGGTTGAATACATTGATGGTTCAACAATTGCTCAAGCAAGCCCACCAAATATGAAGGGTCCCATTGCATATGCCATCAATTTGCCACATCGAGTTGCAAAAGCAACTGCGCCAATTGATTGGAACGCAAAGCATGTCTGGGAATTTTCACCAATTGATGTAGCACGTTTTCCTGCAATTTCGCTGGCACGTAGTTGTGGAGATGCTGGGGGAGTAATGCCTGCAATATTCAATGCCGCGAACGAAAGTTTTGTAGCAGCCTTTCTTGAGCGAAAAATTGCATTCACCTCTATCATCGAAGGTGTGGATAAGGTGATTCAGAAGTTAGCTGGAAATACTCAGAGTATTCGAGATATCAATGATGTCAGTGCCATTGAGCACAATGCACGAGTAATGGCTGATTCAATAATCAAAGAGATGGTTGTGTAATGCAGATCCTAGGAATACTTGCCTTCGTTTTCGCACTGCTTTTTTCAGTAATGATTCACGAGTTTGGCCACTATCTCACTGCTAAACGTTATGGAATGAAAGTCAGCGAATTCTTCTTAGGTTTTGGTGCACGTATATGGTCCACACGGCGCGGTGAAACCGAATTTGGGTTGAAAGCAATTCCAGCGGGTGGCTATTGCAAAATTGAAGGAATGGTTCCAACGGATACCATGCCTGAAGGTGAAGAAGATCGTGCGTTCTATCGCGCATCATCAGGGCGAAAACTTATAGTTCTTGGAGCAGGTTCGTTCCTACATTTTGTTTTGGGTTACATATTAATATTTATCCTCTTTGCAGGCGTTGGTGTTAATCAACTTCTTCCAACAATTAGTCAGGTATCACCACAATCAGGGGCTGCAGTCGCTGGATTACAAGCAGGAGATGAAGTTCTCTCGATAAATGGAGTCAAAGTCACCGATTGGTATAACGATGTAAAAGTGATTCGAAATTCTGGTGGCAAGACTCTCTCTTTAGAGATTAAGCGTGGATCACAGATTCTCTCCATAGTTGCAACACCAACTCTTGAAAAAGTAGATGGAAAGCCACGTTGGATTCTAGGTATCATCAATAAAGTTGGACTAAAACGAACTAATCCAATAACTGCTTTCAAGAGTTCTGCCCTCGTTACTCGCGATTTTATTTCTGCAAGTGTGAAATCTTTAGGACAACTTCCATCAAAGATTCCATCATTATGGGGTCAAAGTGTTGGAGGAGAAAAGCGTGATGCCAATGGACTTGTGGGAGTTGTTGGTGTTGCACGAGCATCTGGTCAAGCCGTAGGTAGTGAAAAGCTCTCACCTGCAGAACGTCTTGCAACATTTATCTTGATAATCGCAAGCCTAAATATTTTTGTTGGAATTTTTAATCTTTTGCCACTTCTTCCACTCGATGGTGGACATATGGCAGTGGCAATTGCTGATGAGATTCGTGCATTTATTGCCCGCCTTCGTGGCCGTCCAAGACCAGCCGCAATAGATGTAACAATTCTCACCCCCGTAACAATGGTCGTCTTTGTGCTTCTTGCGGCGCTCACACTTCTGCTTCTCTTTGCAGATATTGTCAATCCAGTTGTTCTCAATCTTTAGCGCGAACACGCTCTATAAGGCAGAATAGGCACATGGTTGATCTTGGAATTCCTAGCGCACCACCTTCAACTCTTGCGCCTCGCCGCAAAACGAAACAACTCAATGTAGGTGGAGTTGGCGTAGGTAGTGATTCGCCCGTAAGTGTTCAATCAATGTGTACAACACTTACTGCCGATGTAAATGCAACGTTGCAACAAATAGCAGAACTAACAGCTTCTGGATGCCAAATTGTTCGCGTCGCAGTTCCAAGTCAAGATGATGCAGATGCACTTGCTCAGATTGCGAAGAAATCACAGATACCTGTTATTGCCGATATTCATTTCCAACCTAAATATATTTTTGCAGCTATCGATGCAGGTTGTGCAGCAGTTCGTGTGAACCCAGGAAATATTAAGCAATTTGATGACAAAGTAAAAGAGGTTGCTAAAGCAGCGGGAGATGCGGGAATTCCAATTCGCATTGGCGTCAATGCAGGTTCATTAGACCCACGACTTCTTGCAAAATATGGAAAAGCGACACCGGAGGCACTTGCAGAATCTGCTCTTTGGGAAGCATCACTCTTTGAAGAACATGGTTTTAGCGACATAAAAATTTCAGTAAAGCATCATGATCCTGTAACGATGGTGAAGGCTTATCGCTTACTTGCAGCCCAATGTGATTACCCATTGCACTTAGGTGTAACTGAGGCTGGACCAATTTTCCAAGGCACCATCAAATCAGCAACAGCATTTGCAATTCTGCTCTCTGAGGGAATTGGCGACACAATCCGTGTTTCGCTCTCTGCTCCTCCAGTAGAAGAAGTAAAAGTAGGAATGTCTATTCTCGAATCGCTCAATTTACGTCAACGTAAACTCGAAATTGTTTCTTGCCCATCATGTGGCCGCGCACAAGTAGATGTATATACACTTGCTGAAAAAGTACAAGCTGGTTTGCAAGGAATGACAGTGCCATTGCGCGTTGCAGTTATGGGTTGCGTTGTAAATGGTCCAGGAGAGGCTCGCGAAGCAGATCTTGGAGTTGCATCTGGAAATGGAAAAGGTCAGATATTTGTAAAGGGTGAAGTAATAAAGACTGTTCCTGAAGCCCAAATTGTTGAAACACTAATCGAAGAAGCAATGAGATTGGCCGAAGAAATGGAAGCCGCAGGCGTTGCTTCAGGGCAACCAACTGTTGATATTCGATAGGCTCTCGCCATGTTGAGAATGTCCACGCTTTTTTTGCGTACGCTGCGTGATGACCCTGCAGATGCTGAAGTTGCAAGTCATCGTTTACTCGTGCGCGCTGGATACATTCGCCGAATTGCCGCAGGAATCTATTCGTGGTTGCCCCTTGGTTACATAACTCTTCGCAACATTGAGCGCATTGTTCGTGAAGAGATGGATAGCGCGGGATTTCAGGAAGTTCATTTCCCTGCGATGCTGCCAAAAGAGCCATATGAGCAGACAAATCGTTGGAATGAATATGGACCTGATCTATTTCGCTTACAAGATCGCAAAGGCGGGGATTATTTATTAGGGCCTACTCATGAGGAGATGTTTACTCTCATGGTCAAGGGCGAGTATTCCTCCTATAAAGATTTACCAGTTTCCCTCTATCAAATTCAAACAAAATATCGCGATGAGACTCGTCCTCGCAGTGGAATCATTCGCGGTCGCGAATTTGTAATGAAGGATTCTTATTCTTTCGACCTCACTGATGGAGGCTTAGTGGAGTCATATCACAAGCATCGCGCTGCATATGTAAAGACCTTTGATCGATTAGGAATGAAGTACAACATCGTTAGCGCAGTTGCGGGAGCGATGGGTGGCTCTAGCTCAGAAGAATTTCTAGCTCCATGTGCAACTGGTGAAGATACGTATGTACTCTGTGAAAAATGCGGATATGCAGCAAATGTAGAAGCAATGGTGACAAAGGTTGCTCCAGTTGATGCATCTAAGATTCCAGCACTTGAAGTTATGGATACGCCAAAAACTCCAACAATTGATTCACTCGTTGCCTTGCTCAATGAGCGCTTCGGCGGTGGCTACACAGGCGCAAGCACACTCAAGAATGTGATGTTGATGGCTGATGAGAAAGCGATTTCAGTACTTGTTCCAGGTGATCGAGAAGTTGATCTCAAGCGTTTGCAAGCAAACCTACCTGGAGTAAATGAACTAAGAATTTTTGAAGAAGAAGATTTTGCAAAATTCAAAGGTTTAGTCAAGGGATACATCGGACCACAAGATGCTGCAAAGTTAGGCATCACCGTGTACGCAGATCCTCGTGTAGCACTTGGAACATCATGGGTCACAGGTGCAAACATTAGAGATAAGCATGCGCGCAATGTTGTCAACGGTCGAGACTTTACTGTTAGCGCATACGTTGAAGCTGCTGAGATCAAAAAAGGCGATGCTTGCCCAGAGTGCCAAACACCAGTAATTATCGATAGAGCAATTGAAATTGGCCATATTTTCCAACTCGGTCGCAAGTATGCAAAGGCCCTCAACCTCACAGTTTTAGATAAAGATGGAAAATCACAAGTAGTAACTATGGGTTCATATGGAATCGGTGTTTCTCGAGCAGTAGCTGCAATTGCTGAACAGACACATGATGAAATAGGACTTTCATGGCCGATCGAAGTTGCGCCAGCGAAGGTTCATATTGTTGCAACAGGCAAAGAAGATCTTCCATTTGATACAGCAGAAAAACTTGCTCTTGAACTTGAGGCAAAATCAATAACTGTCATGCTCGATGATCGTCGTGATGCCAGCCCTGGGGTCAAATTCAAAGATGCTGAGCTCATCGGAAATCCAATCATTGTTGTAGTTGGTAAAGCACTCGCTGAAGGAAATGTAGAAGTTCGTGTTCGCCGCAGTGGTGAGAAGAGTGAAGTAAAAGTAGAAGCAGCAGTTGCTGCGATCGTTGCTCTTCTCTCCTAAATAATGCTCTTCGATATAACTCTTACAACAATTCTCTTCCTTGTATTTGCATCATTTTTTGCAGGTTTTGTAGATTCAATTGCAGGCGGTGGGGGACTAATCCAACTTCCCGCCCTCCTAATCGGCTTGCCAAAGAGTGAAACAGTTACGGTACTTGGCACAAATAAGTTTGCATCCGTCTTCGGCACAACAACGGCAGCAGCACTTTACCGCCGCCAAATAAAGCCAGATCCCAAGGCGCTCATTGCAATGGCACTTCCTGCATTTATTGGATCGATGGCAGGAGCACTTCTTGCATCAAAACTTCCGACAGATGCGATGCGCCCAATAGTTCTTGTATTACTGATTGCTGTTGCGATCTATACATGGCGCAAACCAGATCTTGGAAAAGTTGAATTCTTACGCCATGCCACAAAGAAACATAATCAGATAGCAATGGCCGCGGGTTTGATTATCGGTTTCTATGACGGAATCTTTGGACCGGGTACGGGTTCATTTCTCATGCTCATTCTTGTTGCAAACCTCGGCTACGCATTTCTGACTGCCTCGGCAATTGCGAAGGTTGTCAATGTCTCAACAAATATTGGTGCCATTATTGTTTTTGGTTTACATGGTGTGATTCTGTGGAAACTAGGCGCACTTATGGCTCTATCAAATGTCTCAGGTGCCATTATTGGCTCTCGTTTAGCAATCAAAGGTGGTTCTGCTTTGGTTCGTAAAGTCTTCTTGTTGGTGACTTTAGCGCTAATCATCAAGGTCGGAATTGATACTTTCGCAAGTATGTAGTTACAATTACCTCACAACTTAATAGAAAGATAAATGAATATGACTGTACAAAGTTCCATAACGCAACTCATCACACCTGCTGTTACTAGCGCAGGTTTCTTTCTAGAAGAAGTTCAAATTGCTAATCCTGGACATCATCGAATCGTTACATGCATTATTGATGGCACTGCTCCACTGAATTTAGATCAAGTCACAGAAATTTCTCGCGTTATTTCAGCTCTTCTCGATGAAGCAACATTTATGGACGATTCAGAGTTCACTCTGGAAGTATCCTCACCAGGATTAGATCGCCCTCTCACGCAGGAGCGTCATTGGAAGAAAAACCTCACAAGACTTATCAAAGTAACTTCAAATGACGGTAGCGAACTCATTGGTAGATTGAAAGAGTATGACGATGTAAAGGCAACACTTGTAGAAAATATCAAGGGTCGCGAGAAAACCCATGTAGTTGCCTTTGCTGATATGAAGCGCGCAGTTGTTGAAGTCGAGTTCAACCGCAAAGGTGAACTTTCATGAGCGTTGATATGGCAGCACTTCACGAACTTACGCAAGCAAAAGCAATTCCACTGGAAGCACTTATTCATGAAATTGAACTTGCAATTATTGAAGCATATAAAGAGACACCAGAACCAAAGCGCCAAGCATGGGCTCGTCTTGATAAAGAGACTGGCGATATCAAAATTATTTATCCAACCTTTGATGAAGAGGGTAATCGAAATGGGGAAGATTTTGATGAGCTAGAAGGCTTTGATCGCACTGCAACTTCTATCGTGCGCAAGACAATCAAACTTAAAATGCGAGCAACAAATGATGCTGAGATTGTTGGTGAATTTTCAGCCTCTGTAGGCGACGTTATTTCAGGAGTTGTTCAACAAGGTCGCGATCCAAAAATGATTCATGTCAATCTTGGTCGCGTAGAAGGTCGAATTCCTCCACAGGAGCAAGTACCAGGTGAAATTTATAATCATGGCGATCGAATCAAATGTTTTGTTGTTGAAGTAAAACAAGGACTCAAAGGGCCAGAAATCATGCTCTCTCGAAGTCACCCAGCGCTTGTAAAGCAACTCTTCGAGTTTGAAGTTCCTGAAATCAAAGATCGTATTGTTGAAATTATGGCCGTTGCTCGCGAAGCGGGTCAGCGCACCAAAATTGCTGTTCGTACACATCGCGCAGGAGTAAGTGCTAAAGGTTCTTTGATTGGTCCAATGGGTTCTCGCTCACAGGCAGTCGCTAATGAATTACATGGCGAGAAGATTGATATCGTGGATTGGTCTGAAGATCCTGCAGAATTTGTTGCACAAGCTCTTTCTCCAGCGAAAGTTTCTAAAGTTGAAATTGTTGATCTCATGACACGTTCGGCCAAAGTCACAGTTCCTGATTATCAACTCTCATTAGCAATTGGAAAAGATGGTCAGAATGCACGCCTTGCTGCGCGACTGACTGGATGGCGCATCGATATTCATCCTGATAACCCTGTAATCCCAACGTAATTTAGGGGTTTCTGTAGGGCAGGCGGTAAGGTTTACCCATTGGATTCGAGTGAAGAGGCGACTACGCGGTGAGTATCAAGCCGATACGAACATGCATTGTCTGTCGAAAGAGCGAGGATTCATCTGCACTGATTCGCCTGACTTTGGTTGATGGAAAAGTAATTCCTGATTTCAAAGGCGGCGCCCCAGGTCGGGGTGCTTGGCTCCATCGAGATTGTGTAGAGAGTGCGATACAAAGAGGTTCGTTCAAGTTTGCTTTCAAGCAAGCGAGTGCCCCAGATGTATCAGAACTTATAAATCTTCTCGATAAAAAGTAAAACACTAAAAAAGGATGCGAAAGATATGAAACTCAAATGAGCTCGTTAGAACTATGAGGTCGTACAACTAAGGCTCGCATCCAATAAGAAATGCGGGCCAAGACAGGAGAAATGTGTCAAAGGTCCGCGTACATGAGTTGGCAAAACAACTCGGTATGGAGAGCAAGGTTGTCCTTGCAAAACTCCAAGAAATGGGCGAATTCGTCCGATCAGCATCATC
>WLDA01000024.1 GCA_009705025.1 Actinomycetota bacterium
AAGAACTAAATAGACCAAGCCATTCCATCGAGGATGTCAGACTCGCAAGCAATAAATTCTTTAGCTCCAGTCGCTTTCATGATTTCAGAAAGTACAAGGGACCCTGCAGAAATTACATCGACTCGGCCAGGGTGCATATAACCAAGGGCTGCACGCTCTTCGCGAGTCATTGAAAGAAAATGTTGCGAGACAAGGTGTGTCTTTTCCGAACTGATTCGAGATAAATGAATGGAATGTCGGTCGTATTCAGGTAGATCTAGTGCTGCAGCTGCAACAGTTGTGGCAGTTCCTGCAACAGCAATGAGGGTTTTGGCTTTTGTAATAGGAACAATTGATGCGGCAACTTTGATTGCTTCTTGAATATCACGTCGAGCATCTTCAATTTCCTGTGAGCCAATTGGTTCCTGAGTGAAATGGCGCTCGGACATTCGTACACAACCAATATTTACACTCTTTGCAAACTCAACACTTGATTGTCCATAAACAAACTCAGTAGATCCCCCACCGATATCTATTACAAGAAAGGGTCCATCTTCCTGTGGCAGATCTTGAATAGCGCCAGCAAATGAGAGCGCTGCTTCTTCTTCACCTGAAATAACTTCAGGCTCAATGCCAAGACGCTCTTTTACGCCATCAATAAATAGGTGGCGATTAGTTGCATCGCGTGTAGCACTCGTTGCGCAGAAGCGAATCTTTTGAACACCCTTGCGTGCAATCTCTACTGCAAATAAATCAACGGCTGCAAGTGTTCGTGCGATTGCATCAGGATGAAATTCGCCAGTTTTATCTACGCCTTGGCCAAGTCGCACGATTTCCATTGTGCGCAGTACTTCTCGAAAACTTTTGCCTTCAATATCTGCAATCAGTAAACGAATTGAATTAGTTCCGCAATCTATGGCTGCTACTCGCATGGCTCGTTCTTCCACCATTGTGGCAGCGCAGCAAGTGCTTCATCACCTAATGGATTTACATCGGGGCCAGCAGCCAATGAATGTGCAACGAGTGAATGTAAGCATTTCACACGATCTGGCATGCCGCCTGCAGTAATGCCTTCAATTTCTGGAACATCAACTTTGAGTGCAGCGCGAGCAGCTAAGTAATCTTCATGGGCAGCGCTGTATGCACCAGATAATTCTGCATCTGTTGCAAGTCGAGCATTCATTTCGCCCATCATTCCTGTTGTCTCTAACGTTGAAATAGCGCCAGTGAGTTTTGGACATGTTGCGTAGTAGAAAGTTGGGAAAGGCGTGCCATCGGCTAAACGTGGATTTGTTTCAACTACTGCAGGTTTTCCGCAAGGGCATCGATATGCAATGCCGTGAACATCGCGCGGTGTTCGGCCTAGTTGTCTTTCAATGCAATCTAAATCTTCTTGTGGAACAGGGTTCACTTGTTACCGGTTTCGGTAATGGAGGCAATAAGGCGTGTGTACCACGGTTGATTTTCAGGAACATTATCGGCAACAAGAGTGCTCTGATTTTCAGTGATCTGAGAGTTCGAATCTGTCACGATGTATTGACGCTCTCCTGGTAATACAAAGTGAAGGCGTTCACGTGCTTGGGACTTTATATATTCGGGATCGCGCCAGAGTTGTAATTCCTTTTGTGCAGCCTGTAGTGCCTTGGTGTCGGAATTTACTTGTGCGCGAAGTGAATTTATTTGGGCACGTTGTGTGAAGTAATGCTGAATCGGTGGCGCGATTGTTAGAGCCAAAATGAAGAAAATTGCAGAGAGTGCAAGAGTGCGACCAGAACCGCGACGACGTGGTGTGAAATTAAGTTTGCCGCGGCGTCTGGCCATTCTTACTTTTATCCCTTGAAGCGTGGGAAAGCGTCGCGACCTGCGTAGACGGCGCCATCAGCCAACTCTTCTTCAATTCGAAGAAGTTGGTTGTATTTAGCAACGCGTTCACTTCGTGCGGGTGCACCAGTCTTTATTTGACCACAATTTGTTGCAACAGCAAGATCGGCAATAGTCGTATCTTCTGTTTCACCTGAACGGTGGCTAAGCATGCTTCGATAATTAGCACGGTGAGCCATATCAACTGCATCAAGAGTTTCTGTCAATGTTCCAATTTGATTTACCTTTACAAGCAGAGCATTTGCAGTATCTGATGCGATACCGCGTGCAAGGCGCTCTGGGTTAGTTACAAATAGGTCATCTCCAACTATTTGAACACGAGATCCCAAAACCTTTGTCATCTCTGTCCAGCCAGCCCAATCTTCTTCATTGAGCGGATCTTCAATTGAAACTAATGGGTATGCATCAACGAGTTCATTGTAATAAGCAATCATCTGATCTGAACTCTTTGATGAGCCTTCGAATGTGTACTTTCCAGCGTCATGGAATTCAGTTGCAGCAACATCCATTGCAAGTGCAATATCTGTTCCTGGCTTGAAACCCGCTAGTGAAATAGCTTCGATAATAAGGTCAAGTGCTGCGCGATTGCTTTCCAGGTTTGGAGCAAAGCCACCTTCGTCGCCAACACTTGTTGCAAGCCCACGCTTTTTGAGAACTGATTTGAGTGCGTGATAAATCTCAGCACCCCATCGCAATGATTCGCGGAATGTTGGTGCACCAATTGGAGCAATCATAAATTCTTGAATATCAACATTGGTATCTGCGTGTGCGCCACCATTGAGAATATTCATCATTGGTACAGGCAAGATGTGTGCATTTGGTCCACCGAGATAGCGGAATAGTGAAAGATCTGCAGATTCGGCTGATGCCTTTGCAACAGCGAGTGAAACACCAAGTATTGAGTTTGCACCAAGGCGTGACTTGTTCTTTGTTCCATCAAGTTCAATCATCTCTGTATCAATGAGGCGTTGATCTTGTGAGTCATAACCAACAATGGCTTGTGCAATTTCTTCATTGACGAATGCAACGGCTTTTTCTACGCCTTTACCTGCATAGCGCTTGCCACCATCGCGAAGTTCTGATGCTTCAAATGCGCCAGTCGATGCTCCACTTGGTACTGCAGCGCGTGCTTGTGTGCCATCTTCTAATTCGATTTCGACTTCAACCGTTGGATTTCCACGGGAGTCAAGAATTTCGCGAGCTGCGATTGCTTCAATTATTGCCACTGAGATATCTCCTAAAAAACTTTAGCTAATTTGTCTCTGCAATCGTGTCTGCGTTGAAACGGCTGAGTGAGGCAAGTCTACCGTGCTTATTCGGCCTTGCCCTCAGCCTTATTTATACGTGCAATTATTTGATGGGCTTGGCTTCGAAGTGCGCGTTCTGCATCAATTCCATTGCGATTAGCCCAGGCGATTACTTCTAGAAGTGCTTTTCCTACTGAATCTTCTGTGGCACTTCCTTCAAGGTGTGGCGCTGCAGGAAGTGATAATTCGAGGTCATTCTTTTCTGCACGATAAAGCAATTTTTCTACAAGCGGCAGCGCTGGTTGAGCCATTGCAATTCCATCAAGAGCCGATGTTCGACCCTTTTCGGCAGCTTTTATCTTTTCCCAATTCTCTAGAACTTCCCCGGAACCTGAAACTTTCGCATCACCAAAAACATGTGGATGGCGACGGATAAGTTTTTCAGTAATTGATTGCGCAACATCTTCGATAGTAAATGGATCTTCAACACTGTCTTGTGCGATGCGGGCGTGGAAATAGACTTGAAGCAAGATATCACCGAGTTCTTCACGCATTCCTGCGCGATCACCACTTTCAAGTGAATCAACAAATTCGTAGGACTCTTCAAGTAAATACTTCACAAGAGACTCATGTGTTTGTTCGCCATCCCACGGGCAACCACCAGGAGAGCGCAAAGTATCCATCACTTCAACGAGGCGCTGAAGATAGGAAGTGCTCATACTTTATTTCTTATGGAGTAGTTGACTTGACGGCATCGCCGGCAGAATCAACAGCAACTACATCGGCATTGATTGGATCCCATTTACCGTAACGTGGATTTACATCCACTTTGAGTTGGGCTGCCTTTGCTGCAACAATTTTTGTGATTTCCGCACCGAGTGCTTCTTGAGTTACCCCAGTTGCAACTATTGCATCACTGATTTTTCCAGACACAATTACAGCTTCAAGGTAGAGGTCAAAATTTTGTGGAGCAATACCTGCTCCAACTAGTGCTTTTGGAAGTTCAGCTTCTCCGCCAACTTGTTCAACAATCGCTGCACGACGTGTATCGATTTCAGCCTTTGATGCCTCTATTTTGAAATCTTTTCCAACTTCGCGGATAAGAACTGTTAGAACCTGGAAACGCAATTGTGAAAGATTGAGATCTGCACCTGTTTGAAGTTCCATCTGGGAAATATCAATCTTTCCGCGCTCTGCAAGAATTGAATCAATGCTTCCCTGAACAACTGCTTGAGTAATCTTTGTGTCACCAATTGTTGCTGCTGCGCCAACTTGTGAGCATCCTGTTAGTAGGAGTGCTGCTGCAATTGCGCTAATGGCAAGGAACTTTTTCACGTGGTGCTCGCTTTCGAAGTGGCGGTCAGTTGGTCGACGGCCTCAATAACCCAGGCCAGAAGAGAAGTATCCACTATCTCCAGACCACTTTGTGACGGGCTCCAAGATTTACTCACAGGAAAGGCAATCATCGCTGTATTCAAGGCTGATTTATAGAGAGAACCTGGATACATCCGTGACATTCTCAACTGACGAGATTCTGCAAGGGTGATGGGTGATAAACGTAAGAATTTTCCAGCAGCAACTACTTCTCGCAATCCAACTGATTTAGCAAGTGCTCGAAGAGATGCAACTCCAAGAAGTGCTTGCGCCTCAGTTGGTAAATCACCGAAACGATCAACTAATTCGGCACGAATCGCTTCAACATCTTCACTATTGCGAACATCAGCTAAACGGCGATAAAGATCTAGTCGCAGGCGTTCTCCAGGAACATAGTCACTTGAGAGATGAGCATTGATTGGAAGTTCAACTTTGCATTCATGATGAACTTCCTCGGTTTCGATAATTCCAGTTTTGTAATCTTGAACTGCTTCACCAACCATGCGCATATAAAGGTCAAAACCAACATCTGCAATATGTCCTGATTGTTCTCCACCCAACAAATTACCCGCGCCACGTATCTCTAAGTCTTTGAGAGCAACTCGCATTCCAGAACCTAAGTCAGTATTGGCAGCGATTGTTGTAAGCCTGTCATGTGCAACTTCAGATAACGGTTGATCTGCTGGGTATAAGAAATATGCATAAGCACGTTCGCGACCGCGGCCAACTCGACCACGTAATTGATGGAGTTGAGAGAGACCAAAGTTATCTGCGCGCTCGACAATGAGAGTATTCGCGTTAGCAATATCTAGACCGCTCTCGACAATTGTTGTACAGACCAATACATCAAAGTCGCGATTCCAAAATGCAAGGATTACATCTTCGAGTGCGCCTTCGCTCATCTGACCATGTGCAACTCTGATTCGAGCCTCTGGTACTAACTCTTGTATATGCGATGCTGCTCGATCAATAGATTCAACTCTGTTATGAATATAGAAAATTTGGCCATCACGCAAAAGTTCACGGTGAATTGCAGCAGTTATTTGCGCATCATCGGCAGGGCCAACGTAGGTAAGGATTGGATGGCGCTCTTCCGGTGGTGTTGTAATTGTGGACATCTCACGAATTCCTGTAATCGCCATTTCAAGTGTTCGAGGAATAGGCGTTGCCGACATAGCTAAAACGTCGACACTAGTGCGTAACTTCTTTAGAGATTCTTTCTGTTCAACTCCAAAGCGCTGTTCTTCATCAACAATTACAAGTCCCAAATCTTTGAAGCGAACATCGGCCGAAAGAATTCGGTGAGTACCGACGACAACATCGATTCCACCTTTCTCTAGCTCACTCAATATTTCTTTACTCTCTTTTGCTGAATTGAAGCGAGATAAGCCGCCAACTCTTATAGGAAAGCCTGCATAACGTTCTGCAAAAGTCTTTGAATGTTGCTGAACAAGAAGAGTTGTTGGAACGAGCACTGCTACTTGTTTTCCATCTTGAACTGCTTTAAATGCTGCGCGGATGGCTATCTCAGTTTTTCCATAACCCACATCTCCACAAATGATTCGATCCATTGGATATGGACGCTCCATATCTGCCTTAACCTCATTGATAGATGAGAGTTGATCTGGTGTTTCAATATAAGAAAATGAATCTTCAAGTTCGCGCTGCCACGGTGTATCAGGTGAGAATGCAAAACCTGGCGAACTTGTACGCGCCGCATAAAGTCTGATGAGTTCTCCTGCAATCTGCCGTACAGCTTTGCGAGCACGCCCCTTTGCTTTCTGCCATTCGCCGCTACCGATGCGGTGCACTGTTGGTGATTCACCACCAACATATTTACTTACCTGTTCTAGTGAATCAGTGGGAACAAATATTCGATCTCCTGGTTGTCCGCGTTTTGCAGATGCGTATTCAATAACTAAATATTCTCGAGTAATTCCTGCAACTGTTCTTTCGAGCAGTTCTATATATCTACCAATTCCATGTTGTTCATGAACAATAAAATCACCTGCTTTAAGTTCTAACGGATCAATACTTTGCTTTCGCTTGGAAGGAAGTCTCTCTCCATCTTTGATACTGCCCTTGCTTCCAGTTAGATCTCGCTCGGTCATGATGAAAAGATCTTCACCACTCATTGCAAAGCCATGTGTGAGCGATGTTGTCGTTAGGTGAATAGAGCCTCGTGTAGGGATTGCATCCAATTTTTCAACGATATAAACAGGCAAGTCAGCGCCTCTAAAGATTCCTGCATATCGCTCAACCATTCCGTGGCCATGCGTAGCAAATACAACACAGTTTCCTGCTTCAAGTGCGCTCGATAGCTCGGCAATTGCGCGCTCAATATCTCCTCGAAGTGGATCAATTGGATTGCAATCAAGAAAGGTCGTGTTGGCATCTAAATCATTTCCAAATGGGTTGAAACTTTGTATTTCTAAGCCTGTGCGTGAAATATTTTCAGCTAAGTCTTCCCAGGACATATACGTCTTAGAGCCATCATGAATTGGAACGTTGCCACCATAGGAAGCATTTGACCACGATGCTGCAAGAAATTCGTCATTGGTTGCAATGAGATCTGCTGCACGCGATTTTATTCGCTCAAAATCTATATAAATAATTTGCGTACCTTCAGGCATTTTTTCGATAAGGGAGGATGTTTCATCGACTAGTAGCGGGATGAGAGATTCCATTCCTTCAGGAGTCATGCCTTCGCTAATTTTTACTAATAGCTCTTGTGCTGCCGGGTATTTCTCGGAAATATCCTTTGCGCGCTTCTTTATAGAATCAGTGAGCAAAAGTTCGCGACATGGAAATATCTCAACAGCTCCAACTACAGCTTTGAATGTGCGCTGGTCTGCTACTTCAAAATAACTTATATCTTCAATTTCATCACCAAAGAAATCGATGCGAATTGGATGATTACTCAGAGGCAAGAAGAGATCGACTATGCCACCGCGCACTGCGAATTCACCACGACGCTCAACTAAATCTGTTCGAGAATATGACAGGTCGGATAGATGTCTCACTAATTCTTCTAGAGATCTTTCTTGCCCAATTTCTAGAGAAACTAATTCGCGATCAGTGAGATCTTTGATTATGCGATGAATCATTCCTCGAACAGGTGTGATAACAATCGGATGTGCGCTCATCTTTGTTACGTTTGCTAGGGCATAAAGAGTGCGAACACGTTGTGCAACAGTGTCGCTGCGAGGACTCAATTTTTCATGAGGAAGAGTTTCCCACGCTGGAAATTCCAAAACATTGGAATGCAGATCGCGCAATTCACTTGCTAGATCTTCAGCACTACGACTGGAACTAGTAACAAGTAGGACCGGTGCATTCTTCGCACGAAGTGCAACAAGAAATGGATAGATCGCAGATGGCGCAACAATCGTTGCATTCTCCTTGAGTTCATTATTCACATATTGAGACTGGGCAAGGTGTGCGAGTATGCCGCGCATTTACGTTGCTCCAATCTCGTCATGAAACGACTTAATGCCCCAACTCCGCGAATGGGAGGGGGCTAACGATGGCAATTCTATTGGCGTAGTGAGAAGAGCGCTAAACCTGTCATTATTACGCCATGGAGAGCATGGGCGATCGCGCGATGACTGGTTCTGTATCCGCATCCGATGATGCAGGATTACGCAGCGATGTTCGCCGCCTCGGAGATTTATTAGGTGAGACTCTCGTTAGACAAGAAGGACCAGAACTTTTAGCACTTGTTGAAGCTGTTAGAAAAGCAGTTCGCGAAGGTGGCGGTGCAGATTTATTAGCATCTCTATCTGTTGAAGATTCTGTTCAACTAGTGCGTGCTTTTAGTACATATTTCCATTTAGCAAATGTTGCAGAACAAGTTCACCGCTCGCGCGTTTTAGCTGATGCGCGCTCTGAAGGTGGCTCATGGCTAACTCGCGCAGTAAACAGGATTATCACTGCGCAGCAAGAGCAAACACCTGGGCACGAACTAACACGTAGCGATATTGAACAATGGGTTGGCGAACTTATGGTTCGACCAGTATTTACTGCGCACCCAACAGAGGCAGCGCGTCGCTCTATTCTCAATAAATTAGGACGAGTTGCAGACCTACTAGACCAAGGTAGAGATCCAAATCAAAGTGATCGCCTTGCAGAAACTGTTGATCTTTTATGGCAGACAGATGAACTTCGTTTAGATAGACCAGAACCACTTGATGAAGCAATGAATGCTCTCTATTACTTAGATGATTTATTCCGCCAGACTGTTCCAGAAGTTCTCAATGACTTTGCACGCGAAATGAAGCGCTTAGATATTGAAATTCCCGTAACTGCTCGTCCGCTCTCATTTGGTAGCTGGATCGGTGGAGACCGTGATGGAAATCCAAATGTAACTGCACAGGTAACTCGTGATGCAATGGTGCTCCAGGTTGGCCATGCAATCCGCGTGACAATTGCTGCAATGGATCAGTTGCGTCAGATGCTCTCTGTTTCAACAAAAATTGCTGGGGCAACACCAGAGCTCAGCGCATCAGTTGCCGAAGATCTCAAACATATTCCAGAATTTGAATCGCGTTTCAAGCGCCTCAATGTTGAAGAACCATATCGTTTGAAAGCAACTGCAATTGTGCATCGCTTAGCTATGACTCGCGATCGCCATGCACAAGGTGGACCACACGTTCCACATCGTGATTACAACGATATGCACGAATTACTTGCTGA
>WLDA01000025.1 GCA_009705025.1 Actinomycetota bacterium
AGGTCATGTCTTTGAACTCGATAATGCAACGTGGCTTCGCACTACTGATTTTGGTGATGATAAAGATCGCGTGCTTACAAAAAGCGATGGCTCTCTTACCTACTTCTCATCAGATACTGCCTATTACATCAATAAGCGCGAACGTGGTTTTGACATTTGTATCTACATGCTTGGCGCTGACCATCATGGTTATGTTGGACGCCTAAAAGCTATTGCTGCATGTGCTGGCGATAATCCTGAATACAACATCCATGTTCTCATCGGCCAGCTTGTCAAGATTATGGAAGGCGGCGAAGAAGTTAAGCTTTCTAAGCGAGCTGGCACCATTATTACTTTAGAAGAATTAGTGGAAAAAGTTGGTGTAGATGCTGCTCGTTACACACTTATTCGCTACCCAGTAGAAACTCCGATGGTGATGGATTTAGATATTCTCACAAGGAACACAAATGAGAATCCTGTCTATTACGTTCAATATGCCCATGCTCGAATAGCTGGAGTTCTGCGCAATTGTGAAGAGTTGAAAATTTCTATGAGTAGCAAGGATTTTGATCCTGCGCTTTTGACACATGATCGCGAAAACGAATTGATTGCAACTCTGGCTGATTTCCCACGAATAGTTGAAGGCGCTGCCGAGCTTCGTGAGCCCCATCGCATTGCTCGATATCTCGAAGAATTAGCAGGCGTGTATCACGGCTTCTATTCCGACTGCCGGGTGTTGCCATTGGGGGACGAAGCGATTGCACCGATTCATACTGCGCGTGCGTTGCTATGCATGGCTACTAAGCAAGTAGTAAAGAATGGTCTTGCATTATTAGGCGTTGGCGCACCGGAGAGGATGTAGACATGAGTACATCACTGTGGCCTGCAGGTGTTTCATTCAATAATGGAGTACTTCATATCTCCGGAATATCTGCACAAACTCTTGCTAAAGACTTTGCAACACCAGCATTTTTCATTGATGAAGATGACTTCCGTGCGCGTGCAATGGGATGGAACAAAGCGCTCAATCAATCCTTTGGTTCTAATGCAGGAAACGTTTATTACGCAGCAAAGGCATTTATTAGCGTAGAAGTTGCTCGCTGGATTGCCGATTGTGGAATTGGTATAGATGTTTGCACTGGAGGCGAACTCGCTGTGGCATTAGCCGGCGGAATTGATCCACAAAAGATTGAAGTTCACGGAAATAATAAATCTGTCTCTGAAATCGAGCGCGCAGTAACTGCTGGTGTAGGCACCATTGTTATGGACTCACTCTTTGAAATTGAAAGAGTTGCCGCAGCTGCTCGTAAGTTAGGCAAGAGGCAACGTGTTCTTCTTCGTCTAACTCCCGGCATTGAGGCACATACTCACGAATCAATTGCTACTGCCCACGAAGATGTGAAATTTGGATTCTCCATTGCAAGCGGCGCTGCATGGAATGCAATTCTTGAGGTGCGCAAATATCCAGAACTTGAATTGCGTGGTTTTCATTCTCATATCGGTTCGCAGATTTTGAATATGGATTCTTTTGAAATTGCCGCTGATCGACTCATCGGCTTGCTAGCAAAATTCCGAGACGAGTTTTCGGCCCAACTTCCCGAACTCGATTTGGGCGGGGGATATGGAATTGCATATTTACCTGGAGATGTAGAACTGGAAGCAAGTGAAGTTCTACCAGCCCTTTATGCCCAAGTAAAGAAGGCTTGTGAAAGCGCAAAGTTAGACATTCCTAAAGTTTCAATTGAACCTGGGCGCGCAATTGTTGGGCCAACAATGTTCACGTTATACGAAGTAGGCACTATCAAAGATGTCACTTTGGAATCAGGAAAGATTCGTCGCTACATTTCTGTTGACGGGGGGATGAGTGACAACATTCGCCCATCACTTTATGGCGCAAAATACACAACATCACTTGCAAATAGATCTTCGAGTGCGCCATTAGTTGATTCTCGATTGGTTGGTAAGCATTGTGAAACCGGCGACATTGTTATTCGTGATATCAAATTACCAAGTGATATCGCACCAGGGGATTTATTAGCCGTCCCTGCAACAGGG
Source organism: Actinomycetota bacterium (assembly GCA_009705025.1). Lineage (GTDB taxonomy): Bacteria > Actinomycetota > Actinomycetes > Nanopelagicales > Nanopelagicaceae > Planktophila. The sequence goes on from WLDA01000025.1 coordinate 2,035, forward strand.
GCATATGGGCGCAGCATGGCCAGTAATTACAACCACATTCCACGGCCACCAGTAATTGCAGTAAAAGATGGAAAAGCACGTGTAATTCTGCGCAGAGAGACTGAAGCCGATCTCCTCAATCTCGATATTTAACGCCGAATGCACCAGGTGTGAAAGAATCACCCCATGAGCGCAATCAAAAAAATCACAATCGGCATGCTCGGTTGCGGCACAGTAGGTGCTGAAGTTGCGCGCCTTTTGCTCTCGGATATTCCTGAACTTTCCACACGCTCAAGTGCACCTCTTGAACTCAAGAAGATTGCTGTGCGAAATGGTGGATCACGCAATGGAATAGATGCATCATTATTTACAACTGATCCACTTTCAATCGTCAACGATCCAGCAATCGATATCGTCATTGAAGTTATGGGTGGGATTGAACCTGCACGTGAACTTATTTTGCAAGCGATTAAGAATGGTAAATCTGTAGTAACTGCTAATAAGAGTTTGCTCGCAACACATGGCGCTGATTTATATGCAGCTGCCGATAAAGCTGGAGTAGATCTTTACTACGAAGCAGCTGTTGCAGGTGCAATTCCAATTATTCGCCCTATGCGCGAATCCTTAGCTGGTGATTACATCACTCGCATTATGGGAATCGTCAACGGGACTACAAACTTTATTTTGACAAAGATGCATGAAGATGGATTGGCATTTAGCGAAGCACTCGCGCAAGCTCAAGAGCTTGGCTATGCAGAGGCGGATCCAACTGCAGATATCGAAGGCTTTGATGCTGCTGCAAAAGCTGCGATTTTGGCAGGTCTTGCATTCCATACTCGAGTAACTGCCGATGAGGTTTATCGCGAAGGCATTACAAAGATTTCAGCAGCTGATGTTGCACTCGCTAAGTCAATGAACCATGTAATAAAGCTATTGGTTATTGGCGAACTCACACCTGAAGATGAAATTTCTGTACGCGTTCATCCAGTGATGCTTCCAAATAGTCACCCTCTTGCATCAGTTCGCGATGCATACAATGCCGTTTATCTCGAAGCAGAATCTGCGGGACAGCTTATGTTCTACGGTCGTGGTGCAGGTGGCGGGCCAACAGCTAGTGCGGTACTTGGCGATGTTGTCGCAGTAGCGCGACATATTGCTGATGATTCAATTGGACACCGCGAAAGCGATTACGCAGATCGTGAGATAGCGCCATTTAGCGCAGCTCGTACAAAATTGATGATTCGCCTGCAGGTCGCAGATAAACCAGGCGTGCTCGCAACAATCGCACAGGCATTTGCAGCGCAAGGTGTTTCAATTCAGACAGTACGACAGGGTGGCGCAGGAAATGATGCAGAACTCGTTGTTGTTACACATGCTGCTTCTGAAAAATCACTAGCAGCACTTGTGAAAGATTTATCCGCTCTTGAAATTGTGCGCAAAGTTGAAAGTGTTATCCGAGTAGAAGGAGCACCTTCATAATGAAATCAATATTTGGTAAGAAAAAAGTCACACATCAATGGCGCGGAGTTATTGAGGAATATCGCCATCGCTTGCCAGTAAGTGATAAAACTCCAGTCATCACACTTCGTGAAGGCGGCACTCCACTTATTCTTGCGCAGCACTTATCCGAAATGCTCGGAAATGAAATCTGGTTGAAGTACGAAGGTACAAATCCAACTGGATCATTCAAAGATCGCGGAATGACAATGGCAATTTCTAAGGCTGCAGAAGATGGAGCAAAGGCTGTTATCTGTGCATCTACTGGAAATACATCAGCAAGTGCTGCTGCTTACGCAACAAAAGCCGGAATGGTTCCCGCAGTTCTTATTCCTGCTGGAAAAATTGCAATGGGTAAATTGGCACAAGCAGTTATTCATGGTGCAACAATTTTGCAGGTCAATGGAAACTTTGATGATTGCCTTACTTTGGCAAAGGAACTTTCTGAAAACTACCCAGTTGCATTAGTGAACTCTCTCAATCCTTATCGAATTGATGGACAGAAGACTGGCGCATTTGAAGTTGTTGATTTCTTAGGTGATGCACCTGATATGCATGTTTTGCCAGTTGGCAATGCTGGAAATATCACTGCGTACTGGCGCGGATATAAGGAGTACCGCAAAGATGGACTTGCTCGCCAACTTCCACAGATGTGGGGTTTTCAAGCTGCTGGTTCTGCGCCGATTGTAAAAGGAAAAATCGTAAAAAACCCTGACACGATTGCAACTGCAATTCGAATTGGTAATCCAGCATCGTGGGAACAAGCAATAGATGCCCGTGATTCATCAGGTGGTCTCATTGATTCAGTAACAGATAAAGAAATATTGAGTGCATATCGCCTCGTTGCAGGAAAAGAAGGCGTATTTGTTGAGCCATCGAGCGCTGCAGGAATTGCAGGACTTATTAAATACAAAAAGGCTGGCAAGTTGCCACAAGGAAAGCGCATCGTTGTCACTGTTACAGGACATGGATTGAAAGATATTTCTTGGGCACTAGAAAGTGCTGCAAAGCCAAAGATCATTCCAGTAAAAGCTGCAATAGCTGCGAAAGCATTGGGATTGGCATAACAATGGCAAAGCCAACATATAGAGCCCAACCTGTTCAGGTACAAGTGCCTGCGACAAGTGCGAACTTAGGTCCGGGATTTGATTGCTTTGGACTAGCACTGGGAATGCACGATCGTTATGTCGCACAGATTCTTGATGAAGTTGCAATCGATATTGATATTTCAGGCGAAGGTGCTGGCGAACTTCCACGTAGTGATAAGAATTTATTAGTAAAAGCTATGTATAAAGGTTTTGAATATCTTGGTGGCAAGCCTCGAGGAATTGCAGTACGTGCACTCAATGTTATTCCTCATGGCCGCGGACTTGGATCTTCAGCCAGCGCCATAGTCGGTGGCCTCACTCTTGCTCGCTCACTTGTCTTGGGCGGCAACGAACAGATGAGTAATGATGCTTTACTTAATCTTGCAACAGAGATGGAAGGCCATCCCGATAATGTTGCAGCGGCAATCTATGGTGGGGCAACAATTGCTTGGCAAGAGATGCAACACGGTAAGAAAGTTGCACTCTCAATAAATATGGAAGTTGATGCTCGCATTGGCGCAGTTGCATTTATACCAACATCAGCGGTCTCGACTTCTAAGGCACGAAAGCACCTTCCGGAAGTAATTCCTCATGGTGATGCTGTTGCAAACTCTGCACATAGCGCGCTGATGGTTCACGCTCTTACACAACGACCAGACCTACTATTTACAGCTACAGAAGATTTCTTGCATCAGCAATATCGACAAGATCTCATGCCAGCCTCTTTTACTTTAATGAGCAAACTTCGTAGCGCAGGTGTACCAGCATTCATCTCCGGTGCGGGTCCAACTGTGCTCGTTCTACATACTGGCGGAGCAAGTGATATTGCCGAGATGGAACGTGCTGCAGGAGAGAAGTTTGTAGTTACTCCGCTTTCTATTTCCCGAGCTGGAGCGAGCGTAATTACCGCCTAACTTGCCCATGCGCATTTATGGGTGCTAATCTTTGCCTTATCTGATCGGCCTCTTCTTAGGGCTCAATAAAGATTTCAGATAAATACAGCAACACAATCCAATCACTTGAGTTTTCCATTAGGAAACCAAGCCAATCATGAAATGAAACTAATGACCGAAACAGAAGCAGTACGTTCTAATAGTCCAGAGCTTTCCGCGATGACACTTCCTAAGTTGAAGGCAGTTGCTGCCCAACTTGGTATTGAAGGTGCCGCGAAGTTGAAAAAAGAGGGACTTGTAGAAGCAATTAGCGATCTTCAAGCAAAGAATCGCGAAGCAGCAAAAGCAGAACGCGAAGCACGCCGCGAAGCGCGCAATAATCGCAAGAAAGAATCACCAGCGAAGAATTCAGCACCTGAAAGCGATGATGAAGATGGCGATAGCGAGAATGATTCTAATTCTCGCCGTGATCGCGACCGTGGCAGAGATCGTGGACGCGACCGTAACCGTGATCGCAATCGCGACCGTGGCCCACGTGAAGAACGCGAGCCAGTTATTTCAGAAGATGATGTCTTAGTACCGGTAGGTGGATTGCTCGACATTCTTGAGAGCTATGCATTTATTCGCACTGCTGGATACCTACCTGGACCAAACGATGTTTATGTTTCATTGCAGCAAGTTCGCCGCAATGGACTTCGCAAGGGCGATGTAGTTACAGGACAAGTTCGCCAACCACGTGAAGGTGAGCGCAAAGAGAAGTTCAACGCACTTATTACTTTAGAGACAGTAAATGGTGCGACACCTGAAGAATCACGCAATCGCGTTGAATTTTCTAAGTTAGTTCCACTCTATCCACAAGAGCGTTTGCGTCTTGAGACAGAGCCAAACATTTTGACTACTCGAGTCATTGACCTTATTTCACCAATTGGTAAAGGTCAGCGCGGACTTATTGTTTCGCCACCTAAGGCTGGTAAGACAATGGTTTTGCAAGCGATTGCAAATGCGATTACAACAAATAATCCAGAGTGTCACTTGATGGTTGTTCTAGTAGATGAGCGACCAGAAGAAGTTACAGATATGCAACGCTCTGTAAAGGGTGAAGTAATTGCATCAACATTTGATCGTCCAGCCGATGATCACACTACTGTTGCAGAACTTGCAATTGAGCGCGCTAAGCGACTTGTTGAACTTGGACACGATGTTGTTGTGCTCCTCGATTCAATTACACGCCTTGGTCGTGCATACAACATTGCAGCCCCTGCATCAGGTCGAATCCTTTCAGGTGGTGTCGATTCAGCTGCTCTCTATCCACCTAAGAAGTTCTTTGGTGCCGCACGTAATATTGAAGATGGTGGATCACTCACCATTCTTGCAACAGCACTTGTTGATACAGGTTCTCGTATGGATGAAGTTATCTTCGAAGAGTTCAAGGGAACAGGAAATATGGAACTCATCCTTGATCGTCGTCTTGCAGATAAGCGAATATTCCCAGCAGTAAACGTTGTGGCTTCAGGTACACGTAAAGAAGAGATTCTCATGGGAACTGAAGAACTCAACATTGTTTGGAAACTTCGTCGTGTTCTTCATGCACTTGAACCACAGCAAGCACTTGAACTATTGCTTGAAAAGATGAAGGGAACTAAGTCCAACGTTGAATTCTTGATGCAAATCCAGAAGACAACAGTGGGCCCAGGTAACGAATAAGCACGCTCAGATTTCTCAGTTGAGGGGCTCATCGCCTACTCTTTGGGGGTAACCGAAACGCCTGGTTCACGTTCTTGTTCGCAAGACGACCCAGGCATATGAAAGGGAAAAAAATGAAAGCAGATATTCATCCAGAATATAAAGAAACACAGGTCACCTGTGGTTGTGGCGAAAAGTTTGTAACTCGCTCAACAGTTGCAAGCGGATCAATTTATGTTGAAGTCTGCTCTGTATGTCACCCGTTCTACACCGGCAAGCAGCGCATCCTCGATACTGGTGGACGCGTAGCTAAGTTCGAAGAGCGTTTCGGTAAGAAGAAGTAGCTTTCCTAAAGACCGCAATCTCGCTACCAGAAATGGTGGCGGTTGCGGTCTTTTGCTTTCTACAAGTATGTAGTCACATCTAATTGAGGAAGGAGAAGCCAGATGACAAATGATCGTTTCGCATCTGCACATGAAATGGTGCGCGAATATGCAGAACTCGAATTGAAGATGGCTGATCCCACAATTCATGATGATCAAGGTAAGGCCAGATTACTCGGACGACGTTATGCCCAGCTTGGACCAGTTGTTGCCGGATTTCATGCATGGAAGAGTGCCGAAGATGATCTTGTTGCAGCGCGTGAACTTTCTGAAGTTGATGCAGATTTTGCAAGTGAGATTCCTGCACTTGAAGAAGCACGCGACAATGCAGCAACAAAATTAGAAGAACTACTTCTTCCTCGCGACCCAAATGATGATCGCGATGTTATTTTGGAAGTAAAAGCTGGAGCAGGCGGAGATGAATCTGCACTCTTTGCCGGAGATTTGTTGCGTATGTATCTACGTTATGCAGAAAAACATGGCTGGAAGACTGAAGTAATTGATGCCACTGAAAGTGAAATGGGCGGCTATAAAGATATTTCTATTGCTATTAAATCAAAAGGTATTGCCGCACCGGGTGAATCACCATATGCACGATTGAAATTTGAAGGCGGAGTACATCGCGTGCAACGCGTTCCTGAAACAGAATCACAAGGTCGAATTCATACTTCGGCTGCTGGTGTTTTGATATTGCCTGAAGCAGAAGAAATCGATGTGGATCTAAATATGAATGATGTTCGAGTCGATGTATATCGCTCATCTGGCCCTGGTGGACAGAGCGTAAATACAACAGACTCTGCAGTTCGCCTGACACATGTTCCGACTGGAATTGTTGTTTCTTGTCAGAACGAGAAGAGCCAATTACAGAATAAGGAATCAGCGCTGCGTATTTTGCGCGCCCGTCTATTGGCTGATGCACAAGAAAAAGCTGATGCTATTGCTTCAGCAGAGCGTAAGAGCCAGGTGCGTACAGTTGATCGCAGTGAGCGAATTCGTACATATAACTTTCCAGAAAACCGATTGAGCGATCATCGCGTAAATTTCAAATCTAATAACTTAGATTCTGTTCTCAATGGTGAACTCGATGATGTAATTCAAGCTCTTTTAGATGCTGATAAAGCTGCGCGTCTGGCATCTACAAGCTAATACCGATGAACATCAAAGAGTTATTGCGCCAAGCGAAGAGTCAGCTAGATGAATCTGGTATTTCACAAGTAGATGCTGAACATTTATTGGCACACTGTCTTGGAGTATCAAGAATGGATCTACACAACCCAGTAATACTAGAAAGTACTCTGGCAAATATTGTTGATGAACAGACAATTGAGGAAACCTTTGCAACGTTAGTGGAGCGCAGAATTGGTTTTGAACCTTTGCAATACCTCACCGGTAC
>WLDA01000026.1 GCA_009705025.1 Actinomycetota bacterium
GAGATTCGGATGGTGCGATCAAGGCTGGTGCACGAACCCCAGCGCTCGCGCATTGAGCGCCATGCAACCGATGCCGGGCGCTCAGTAATTTCGGGGGCGAGCTCGCTCAGGAGTTCGCCGACGCGAGCGACCATGCGCTCCTCACTTGGAATCTTGGCATCTTCCATCGCCCTGATCTTGGCAATCATCTGAGGGACCATCTCGCGCTCATCAGCTTTGGACATACGAGCGGGAATAGATATGACTATTCGACCACCTTGGCGATAGGCAGAGATGTTCTTCTTTCGCCGGGCTGAGCGAATGACAACTATCTCGCCCTCTGTGATTCCAGGTAGGACGCCATCGTCTGAAAAATCATCCATGTGAAAACCGTATCTCTTTTAGCAAAATCTCAAGGTGACATTGAGAGATTTCGTAAAAAAATCTTTTTAGGAAATCGCTTTATCGTACAAAAAATCCTTTTGTCAATGCGGTTTTTATTTGATTGTTAGCCCTGTTTCACTTAGGTTTTGACCACGAAGTCCTCGGATAACCGTTCTATATCTGCAAGGGGAAGGCAGATATTGAATGTGCGCCCGGGGACTTCGCTTTTTAAGCTTTTAAAGATTGCTGAGATCGTCAGGGATCGTTGTACTGGCAATAAACAATTCCGGCGTTGAAAGATCTTGGGCAGTTGGCAAAAATCCACCCCAAATGCGATCACGCGATTCAATATCTGTGAGATCTAAAACCTTTTTCCAAAACTCTTTTGCCTCGCGAGTAAGTCGTGGTGAAACTTCTAATCCAAAAAGATTTGAAAAAAGTTGTTGCGCTGGCGCAGAGGTTGCACGACGGCGTCGATGTGTTTCACTGAGTGCGCCAATGTGTGGCAAACGATCACCAGCTGCATTCTCACTTACTTCATCTGCCCAACCATCGATGAGTGCGAGCGCAGTTTCTAATTTTGTTAGTGCACTTTTTTGAGCAGGGGTTTCTTCGGGTGTAAAAATCCCCTGATTGAGTGCAAGTGAGAAACTCTCGGGATTAGTTGGATCAAACTCTCCATTATCTTGCGCAGATTCAAATGCTTCTTGTGCTTGTCGTTGAATTGCTTCGATATCTATTCGAATTCCTTTGCCATATTCAGTTACAGCGCTTCGAATATAAGAAACTAACCATGGGTTATGTGCAAAGAGGCGAGCAATTGCTGCCTCGCGAAGGGCATGAAATATGCGTACTTCCTCCATTGGGATATCTAAATCTTTACCCCACTCGTTTATATTCTGAGGAACAAGTGCTGGATAAGCAGGATCAAGTAGTGGTAACCCAACATCATGTGCGCCTGTCATTCCAGCTGATAGTCCACCAACTGATTGACCTAACTGTGTTGCCATAAGAGAACCAATAAATGTGCGTAGTAAGCCAGCAATTGCGCCAACTGGAATATTGAGCGCACCTGCCTCCCCTTCACCAGCTTGTGCCTCCATCGCATTATCGAGGAGTTCGCTGATCGCACCAGCGAAACCTCCGGCTAAAGGTTCAACTAAGGCTTGCCACCCTGGAAGTGTTGCATTGACCCAATCGATGCGACTGAGAGAACTATTACTTGGAAGCGCAGTTGCAGGAGAGAAAAAAGTTGCTTCGTCGAGCCAGAGTTCTGCAAGAGCGAGTGCCTCTTGAATTTGAGCAACATCGTTGGCACCAATGGGAGATGAACCTTGTGCTTGAACAAATTTCTTTGCAGTATCAGCGACGACATCTTTAGGTAGCGCACCTGCAGCACTATTTTGCATACCCTGTGAAAATTGATTTATAAATCCAAGTGGATTGAAATCTGCGCTAACACCTAGATTTTGAAATTGTTCTTGAATCTTCTCTTGCATATCTTTCATCATCGCCGCAAAATCTGCAGAGTTTTCTGGCTCCTTGGAATTATTCTCATCCGAATCATCTGGAGTAAATCCCATTGGGCTCATAGTCACTATCCTCTCATCTTCACAAAATGCGGCACTATGTATTCCAACAATCCCAATGCGAGTTTTCTTCCCGTGCGCGCTAAGGTAGGCACTATGTCCAGCGCATTCATAGCCCTCATTTGGTGGGTAGTCCCACTTGCTGCCCTCATCGGCGCGCTGGCTTATGTTTTGTGGGTTACTAAGTTTCAAGGTCGCTATGAGCAAGAGACTTCGCGTTCTGTCAACCATTTCCAGAAATTTCAAGAGTCTTTAGCACAGCAGCAAAAACTCGGATCTCGTCCGAATGAAACAACAGAGCAAGTCAAGCGCAATGATGAAACTAATCCTCAGAATTAACTTCTGATGCGCTTCTCCCCGCTACCTCTATTTGCAAAAATAACTCTCTCGCTCTTTCTTATTGGAACAGTACTTATTCCACTTCCCTATGTCGTATTGATGCCTGGCAGTGCAGTCAATATTTTTGATTCCACCATCAAAATTACTGGCCATAAAATATTTCAGCCGAGTGCAAGGCTAGATTTACTCTCCATTCTTGTCTCAGATCCCACTTCAAAAGTTTTTGGTCCCGAAGTCCTCTATACGTGGATAAAGGGTGATCGAGTCGTGTATCCCTATTCAGCGATATATCGCAAGGGGACAACAGCAAAAGCAGAAAAAATTGCTTCTAAAAAAGATATGAAGGTTTCGCAAAATGCTTCAGTTCTTGCAGCGATTGATTATTTGAACGCAAACAAATTACAAAACAATGAGGCACCAATTCGCGCTGAAGATATTGCCTTTGATGTTCGCAAAACTGGTGGACCAAGTGGTGGTTTTGTATTTGCTTTAGGAATAATTGAATTACTGACAGAAGAAAATATTTTAGGTAAGAATCATGTTGCAGGAACTGGAACAATTTCAGCAACTGGAGTAATTGGACCAATTGGTGGTATCGCAGAAAAGTTAATTGCTGCCGACCGTGCGGGTGCAACAATCTTTATGAGCCCTATTCGCAACTGCAAAGAACTCACAAGAATCCCTCAGGGAATGAGAGTAATCGCGGTCACAAATTTGAGCGATGCCATAGACCAATTGCGCCTCATACAGAGCGCTCCTGCCGGTGAAAAATCTCAGATGAAAGAAAGCAACGGGTGCGCTAGCGTAGGCGCATGATGAGTAGCGCTAACCAACAGTTCAATTTCCCACGTAAACGTGGTCCACTTTCAATCACGATCGGAATCCTTGTAGCACTAGGAGCGATCGTCTTATCACTCAGTGGTTTCTACGCTGACTGGTTATGGTTCAAATCTGTAAATTTCACAAGCGTATGGAGCACAGTCCTCTTTACGAAAGTTGAATTATTTATTGTCACCGGCCTCATCACTTCATTCGTAATCTCACTCAATGTCTATCTAGCATTTCGCAAACGCCCTTTCTATGTTCCCATGGCAGTAGAGGCAGATAATCTCGAGCGCTACCGAGCACAGATTGAACCAATACGTCGTTGGGTATTTGCAGCACTTGCTCTTGCTCTCTTTTATTTCTCTGGTACATCAGGTGCACAACTATGGAATACATGGTTGCTTTTCAAGAACTCGACTCCATTTGGCGTCAAGGATCCACAGTTTGGAATGGATATTTCATTCTTCACATTCCGTTTACCATTTTGGCAAAGCTTAATTGCGTGGGGAATCTCAACTCTTGTACTTACACTCATTGCAACTGCAGTAGTTCATTACCTCTACGGTGGAATTCGTCTGCAGGTACGTGAAGATCGCACAACTGTTGCCGCGCGCGTTCAGCTCTCAGTTCTTCTAGGGCTTCTCGTTTTGATCAAAGCAGTTGCATATTGGTTTGATCGCTACGCACTTGCACTCAAGCAGAGCAAACTGATTACTGGTCTTACCTATACAGATGTAAATGCAGTTTTGCCAGCTAAAGCGATTCTTTCTGCAATCGCAGTGGTGTGCGCACTTTTATTCTTTGCAAATATTATTCGTCGTTCTTGGGTACTACCGGCAGCGGGTACAGCGCTACTCGTTATTTCGTCTGTCTTGATTGCAGGTATTTATCCAGGAGCTATCCAGCAATTCCAAGTAAAGCCAAGTGAATCAGATAAAGAAGCACCGTTTATTCAGCGAAATATCGATGCCACTCGTACTGCTTATGGCCTAGATGATGTGACTGTAAATGATTATCAAGCAACAATTTCTACTTCAGCTGGCCAGCTTGCAAATGATGCTGCAACAATCTCAAATATTCGTTTGATGGATCCCAATGTACTTTCAGCGACTTTCCGTCAACTACAACAGATAAAGCCTTATTACACTTTCCCTGAATCACTCGATGTCGATCGATATAAAGTAGATGGAGTCGAACGCGACGTCGTCGTTGCAGTTCGCGAACTCAATATCGACGGTAATCCAAGTCGTAACTGGATCAATGACCACCTTGTCTATACTCATGGTTTTGGTTTAGTTGCTGCATTTGGAAATGCTCGTGATGCAGATGGAAAGCCATCATTCGTTGTCGGTGACCTACCTCCAACAAAGGGCCTTGGTGATTTCCAACCTCGCGTTTATTTCGGTGAGAATGTTCCTGATTATTCAATTATTGGTGGGGTCAAGACTGATTCACCAGTTGAATTCGATTATCCCGATGACGCTTCAGCTAATGGTCAGAAGAATTACACCTACACCGGCACAGGCGGAGTTCCAGTTGGTTCACTCTTCAATAAATTAGTCTTTGCAATCAAATATCAAGAGCAAAAACTTCTACTATCAAATCTAATCAACAAAGATTCAAAGATTCTCTTCAACCGAAATCCTCGTGATCGAGTAGCAAAAGTTGCTCCATGGCTAACACTTGATGGAGATCCATACCCAGCAATTGTTGATGGAAAAATCCTCTGGATCATCGATGGATACACAACAAGTGCTGGTTACCCTTATTCAAAAGAGACAGTTCTATCAAGTGCAACAACTGATGCGCTTACAACTAACTCGACATCAATTACCGCTCAAGGAAACAAGACGGTCAATTACATGCGTAACTCTGTCAAAGCAACAGTTGATGCTTATGACGGAACAGTCTCGCTCTACCAGTGGGATGAGAAGGATCCAGTGCTTGCCACATGGAGCAAAGCCTTCCCAGGCACAGTAAAAGCAAAGAAAGAAATTTCTGCTCAGTTACTCGACCACATCCGTTATCCAGAAGATATCTTCCGTGTTCAACGTGAAATCTTGAGTGCGTATCACGTGAAAACAGCGGGCGCTTTTTATGGTGGACAAGATTTCTGGCGTGTACCACGTGATCCCTCAACATTTGGTGGCAATGCGGGTGCTCAGCCTCCGTACTACCTAACTTTGGAAATGCCAGGAAGCAAGAAGCCAACATTTTCTTTGACTACACCGTTTGTACCTCGCGGTGGTCGTGAAAACTTATCTGCATTTGCAGTTGTCAATGCAGATCCAGGACCAGATTATGGAAAAATTACAGTATTGCAACTACCACGCAGCACAAACGTTGCGGGACCTTCACAAGTTGCATCCAACTTTGAAGCTAAACCAGAAGTAGCAAATTCACTTTCGCTACTTCGTCAAGGTGGTTCTGATGTTGTACTCGGTAATCTTTTGACACTTCCTGTAGGTGGTGGATTGCTTTATGTACAACCTGTATATGTTCGCGCAACAGCAAATAGCGCTGCATACCCATTACTTCAAAAAGTTCTTGTTTCATTCGGTGATCAAATCGGATATGACAACGATCTCAAGGGTGCACTCGACCAAGTATTCGGTGGAAATTCTGGAACATCATCTAATGCAGGTGGAAATTCTGGAACATCATCTAATGCAGGTGTAGCAGGCAATGCAAGTAGCGAATTAGCAAATGCACTTGCGAGTGCAAAACAAGCACTTGTAGATGGACAAGCCGCACTTGCAAAGGGTGATTTCACTGCATATGGACGTGCACAAGATCGCTTGAAGTCTGCAATTGCATCAGCAATTTCTGCACAATCTCGTAAGTAATTCGAGAATATCTGCAGTAATTTCTACGCGATTTGGTCTTTACGTACCCAACGCCTACGATTGCACTACCGACGCGGGGTGGAGCAGCTCGGTAGCTCGCTGGGCTCATAACCCAGAGGTCGTAGGTTCAAATCCTGCCCCCGCTACCAATTGAAATAGGGACCATTTAGGTCCTTATTTTATTTAATCTCTATTTGATACGAAGTGAATTTGTTACAACAAAGAGCGAGCTAGCTGCCATTGCTGCTGCTGCATAGATCGGGGTCAATAACCCAAGTGCTGCAATAGGAATACCAATAACGTTGTAGAGAAATGCCCATCCAAGATTTGTTCGGATAATTCGAACAGTCTTCTTTGAAAGTTTCAATGCATCAATAACACTTGAGAAGGTCGTGCGCATCAAGGTTATATCGGCACTCGATATCGCTGTATCTGTACCCGTGCCCATCGCCATGCTCAAATCTGCAGCGCTAAGGGCTGCAGCATCATTGATGCCATCGCCAATCATCAGCACTCGATGACCTTCACTCTTTAGTTTCTCAACGATTGCTAGTTTGTCTTGTGGCATAGCACTTGCCACTACATGGCTTTGATCAATAGAGACAAGGGCAGCGACGTTGGCAGCAACTTCTGGGCTATCACCTGTTACTAGCCATGGCGTGATTCCCATTGCTCTAAGGGCAACGACAGTTTCTGCAGCATCTGCCTTTAATTCATCACCAACTGCAAAGACGGCGAGTGCAACTCCATCCCAAGCCAAGACGGAAATAGTTAGCCCAGCAGATTGTGCTTTCGTAATTGCATTAGTTATTTCAGGATGAAATGTTGTGGATGCATGCGCAACTGCTTGTGGTGAGCCAATGAGTACAACAGGAGATTGAATTCCAAGGTTTACGCGTCCTGCAGCACCGGATCCAGGTGAGACAGAAAAATCTGTCACAGTTGTTGCTTTGATTGACTGAGCAGAAACATATGCACTAATTGCATGAGCGATTGGATGATTATTCTGACTTTCAATCGACAGAGCACTTGAAAGAATTGTCGCCTCTTTCATCAATTCTGTGAAATTTTTACCAAGTACTGATCCTGCATCGAGAACAATGCTCACTTGTTGAACTTTCATAACACCGGCTGTCAGCGTTCCAGTCTTATCTAGTACAACAGTGTCGATTGTGCGTGCCACTTCTAGAACTCGAGGCTCACGAATAACAATTCCACGTTGTGCGCCTCGCCCCGATGCAACCAAGAGGGCGACAGGTGTTGCTAATCCAAGAGCACATGGACATGCAATTACTAGAACAGTGATGGCCACTGAAATAGATTGTGTGAGCGAATATCCGTTATAGCGCCAAATGAAATATGTTGCGATAGCGCCAATTGTCACTATAGGAACAAATACTGCACTTATTCGATCTGCAAGACGTTGAATCGGTGCTTTCGTGCTCTGCGCATTAACGACCATCGTTGTAATTCTTGCAAGCTCTGTGTCGCTACCAATGCGAGTTGCTCGAACTACTAAACGACCATTGTGATTCAAAGATGCACCAATTACCGCACTGCCAATAGTTACATCGATAAGTGCTGATTCTCCAGTGAGCATCGAATTATCAACCGCACTACTACCTGAGACCACAATTCCATCTGTTGCAATTCGATCTCCTGGGCGAACTTCAAACTCATCACCAATTTGTAGATTTTCAATCGCAGAAATTAGCGGTAATCCCCCACGAATAATTGTTACTTCTTTAGCGCCCAGTGAGAGCAAAGTTGATAGTGCACTACTAGCGCGACGTTTCGCGCGCGTTTCAAGATAACGACCGAGTACAACGAAGAGAATTACGCCTCCTGCAACTTCGGTGTACACATCTCCCGCACCTGTTGAGTTCGCGTAAATAGACCAACCAAATGCACAGAGTGATCCAAGTGAAACCAAATTATCCATAGTTGGATGCATGAGGTTTCGAAGTGCAGCGCGATGTATTGGCCAAGCAACGATGAGGACAACGGGGGCAGTCAATGCAATTACAAGCCAAGCAGTGGGTGAATATGTGGGATAGAGAATTCCAAATAAATCCAAGGTGTCATGGATCCACATATCTATTGAATGATGCCAGCTCATTGTCATTGATATTGCGATAGCTGGAATAGTAAAGAGTGCCGCAAAAAATAGGGCTATTGCTGATCTCTTGTTATGCATTGAAATATGTGAAGAATCTCCAAGTGGAGATGCGGAATATCCAGCATCTTTTATCTTTTGCATAAAGATCTTTGGATTTATTTCAGCGGGCGCCAAAATATGAACCGTTTCGGCGCCAAAATTTACACTCGCTTTGACGCCTTCAATGGAGTTCAAAGTGCGCTCGATTGCGCTTACACATGAAGAACAAGTCATTCCCTCAACAGCAAGAGTTGTCTGCTCTAGTGATGTGCTCATGAAAGTGCTTCCACAATCTTTGTATGCACGATGCCATTAGTTGATAATCCACTTTTTTGGAATGGTCCACTTATTCCATTAGTTCCTGAAAATTGGCCGCCAGCTTCGCGCACAATCACATCTAGTGCAGCCATATCCCACAGGGCAAGCGATGGCTCGATCGCGACATCTACTGCGCCTTCGGCAACTAACATATGTGACCAGAAATCACCGTAACCACGTGTGCGCCATGCGCTATCTAATAGTTTTCTAAATGATGAGAGCTTTTCATTCCAACCAGCAAAATCTGAATAAGCAATTGATGAATCAGCGATGGAATTTACTTTCGATACTGAAATCTTTTTAGGTGCGCTATTTACAAAAGTTACGAATGCACCTGATCCCTTTGATGCATGCCAGCGGCGTGCTAGCGCGGGAGCGCTAACAACTCCTACAACAACGCTTTCGGTCCCATCAGAACTTCTCTCAACTAATCCAATAAGAGTTGCCCACGTTGGAACTCCACGCATGAAATTCTTA
>WLDA01000027.1 GCA_009705025.1 Actinomycetota bacterium
AAAGGTTGTGGAGAAAAAGAATGTGCACAGGAAGTATTAGCACTTGGCACTCCGCTCTTATGGTGGATCGGAACAATTGCTTTAGTTGTGGTTATTGGTTTTTGGATTAGATCACTAGTGCAACGAAAGAATCAGCCAGTTCTCAATCTCATCATTATTGGTTTAGCTGCTGGTTATTTGCCATGGTTTTTCTTGCAAAAGCGCACTGTATTTACTTTTTACGCAATCATTATTGAACCATTCATGATCTTGGCCATTGTTTACTGTGCTCATTTATTCTTGAAAGGCAGTCGCGACGTAAAGTCTGCACGAATAGTTATTGCCCTGATTACGCTTTTAGTGTTGATTTGCTTTATCTATTTCTTACCTTTATTCACAGGCCAAGTAATTACATATGACGCATGGCACCAGAAAATGTGGCTGCCATCGTGGATCTAAAACTAACTATTCGTTAGAAGCTTCTCGCAGGCGCTGAACTGCTTCTTCAGCCAATTGTTGGTCAAAAATTTCATCTCTACTTGGAGCTGCTGCTGCGAGTGCTTCTTTAGCAAGGCGCTCTTGTTCTTCAGTCCATGCGCCAGGTGTTGTTAGATCAAGAACACGCTTAGGTGTAATTGCTTTAGGTGCACTCAAATAAGTTGGAGTTGGAATCTGTGTTGGTTGCCAAACATTTCTATTTTCAGCACTTCCCTTAGGAAGTAAGACAACTCCTGTGAGTTCGCGTTCTGAAAGCGGAATCCAATGTTCGTTATTACTTTTTGGCGTAACCACATCAGCAAGATTGGCTGATGAGACACCGGAAGATCGGCGATGTAACTGTTGAACGCGACGACGATGCAAAGAATCTGCAATTGTCTGTCGACGAACGTGTGCAATGTAGAGAAGAATTCCTGTTGCTGGAACTAGCACATAAAGAAATGGCATTGAATTCATAATTCCACCCACAATTGTTGATGTTAGAGAAAATATAAGAATCACAAAAATAATTCTTCTGCTCAAAAGTCTTTGTGCAACTTTTGCCTCATGATCTAAATCTGTATGGATGACACCTTCACCAGAACTTCCAGCAGGTGATGCATTTGCTACAACTCTTAATGCACTTTTGTAGCGTTCGACAGATTTTCCAGAGAATTCATTTCTATCGTGGAGCCATCGCGGCAGGAAGTAGGCAACCCACATCCCCGCTATCGCAATATAAATAATTCCTGAAGCCATGATGTACAAAGATAGAGGTGGTTGCGCTCAATTCCTTGGATTTGAGCACTACTTCAGGGCAGGATTTTCCTTCACAAAAGATAAATGGTCGCGCCATCCTCCATCGATATGTAAGTAACGAGGACGTTCGCCTTCCAATACATACCCCGCTTTTTCCGCTACTCGACGAGATGCTGCATTTTCTGGACGCAGATTTATTTCGACGCGATGCAACGCTAATTCATTGAAGGCATAATTAGTAAGCATTTGCACTGCCTGCGTTGTGTAACCCTTGTTGGCATAGTGGCGATCAATCCAATATCCAATGTGGCCCGCGCGCATAGCTCCATAAATGACGCCCCCTAATGAAATCTGACCAATAAGAGTTTTTCCATGGAATATTGCGAATGAAAAAGAGCGCTCATGCCTTCCCTCTCGATTGAAAGTGCGCACCATCTCGTAAAAGGAAGGTAACTCTGATGATAATTCTGGGCCTCCGAATTTTTCTGGTAATACTGGAATGGTCGCCTCCCAAGGAGTGAGCCATTCTCGATTCTGTACTCGCACCGAATTCCATTGCTTGCGATCTCTAAAGCGCAGGGGGCGAAGAGTCAATTCATTACTGGTAAGAATTACTGGCCACTGAGAAGACATTAAGTATCAATACCTACTAAATGTATCGGCGCTCGAGTACAACAACGGTTACTTCGGAGCCGGCTTTCAAATCGGAATCATTTTCACTAAGTGCAATGAAGCAATTTGCATCGGAGAGTGTTGTGAGTTCGTCTTGATCAGCAAGTGCCACAACTGATTTTCCATCTTCTGACAAAGTGGCACGAAGATAGGAACGCTTTCCCGGCGTTGAACTTACGCCTTTTTCAAGCTTTGCCCTAACGCATGGACGATGAATTGTTTGCGCACCCAACATGGTACGAATCATGGGGCGGACAAATAATTCAAATGAAATATATGCAGCAATCGGATCACCAGGTAGTGTCACAACTGGAGTCTTATCGGGGCCAATCTGACCAAAATTATGACGGCCACTCGATTCGATAGCCATATCTACAATTGTGATTTCACCAAGTTGAGCGAGAGTTCTTGTAATCAAATCAAAAGAATCATCTTGTCGCTCACCACTAACAATGATGAGATCTGCTCGCACTAATTGATCTTCAATTACTTTGCGTAACTCTTCCTCAACGTCTGGTATCGAATGAACTCGATATGCCACGGCGCCAACTTCGCGCACCGCTGTGGTGAGTAACCAAGAATTTGTTTCAAACTCTTCATCATCAACTAGAGATTTTCCAGGTTCGACAAGATCTGGACCAGCCGAGAGCACAACAACTCGTGGATGCGGACGAGTGGGTAGGCGATCGCGCCCAATAGATGCTGCAAGCCCAATTTGAGTCGATCTAATTCGACTTCCTGCTCGCATTACTAAACGCTCACCAGCATAAATATCAGCGGCAAGTGTTGCTCCATGAGCATCAAGAAGTGACATATCAAAGGAATCAAGTGGAGCGCAGTTAGTGAGAAGCGATGTAAGGAACTCATCAACTCTCGTTAGCTCTGTCATAATCACACCTTACTTGTTCTACGCATAGTTCTAGGGGATTTCGATGAACACGAATGACGAAAAGGCAGCTCTTCGCGAGCACTATCGTCAGGCCCGGATAGAAAATAAAGAAAAAGTATCTTTTGACAAAATCCTAGAAGTTCCCGAGATCCAAACTTCAAAAATTATCGCTTCGTATTATTCATACAGTAATGAACCAGATACCACTGGAATAAATAGAGAGTTGATATCTCAAGGAAAAAAGATTCTTCTGCCCCGAATTCATAGCGCCGATTTGGAATGGTGCTTGTGGGATGGGGATATTTCTACCGTTGAGAATAAGAATGGAATATACGAACCTATCGGTGAAATATTCACAAATTTTGGGGCAATCGATTGCATCATTGTTCCCGCTTTAGCCGTTGATAGCTCTGGAATGCGTTTAGGAAAAGGTAAAGGTTTCTATGATCGTGCACTTGTTTCAATCACATCTTTTAGCGTTGCTCTGATTTATTCCAATGAACTTTCAACAACTGCGCTTCCAAGTAACTCTTTGGATATGAGAGTAAACGCAGCCCAGACGCCAGAGAAACTATTTCGATTTAGTTAGGAAGATTTCTAGCCATCACAATTCGTTGAATTTGATTTGTTCCTTCATAAATTTGAGTCAACTTTGCATCTCGCATCATGCGTTCCACTGGATAATCTGAAACATATCCATATCCCCCTAAAACTTGGATTGCATCTTGAGTTACCTTCATGGCCATATCGCTGGCGAAACACTTACTTGCTGCAGAGAAGAATCTAAGGTCCTTCTCGCCTCGCTCACTTTTTACTGCTGCTGCGTAAGTAAGTTGGCGTGCAGCTGCAATATTCATCGCCATATCAGCTAACATGAATTGAACTGCTTGAAAATCAAATATCTCTTTGCCAAATTGTTTGCGTTCATGTGAATATTTCGTTGCAACATCTAATGCACCTTGGGCAAGGCCCAGTGCTTGCGCTGCGATAGTCACGCGAGTGTGATCCAACGTATTCATAGCTAAAGTAAAACCTTCACCTATAGCGCTAATTCTGCGATCATCACTGAGAACTACGCCATCAAAATAGACTTCACAGGTTGGTGAACCTCTAAATCCCATCTTCTTCTCTGGTGAACCAAATGAAACTCCAGGATCAGATTTTTCAACAACGAATCCAGTAATTCCTTTTGAGCCCAACGATGCATCACCTTGTGCAATTACAGTGTAAAAATCTGAGACTCCAGCATTTGAAATCCATTTTTTACTTCCGTTCAAGATCCAGGAATCACCCTTGCGTTCAACTTTTGTACGAAGCGCAGAAGCATCCGAACCCGCATCAGATTCGGATAAGCAATATGAAAAACCTGCACCTTGAGCAAGTGGTGTGAGCCAACGTTTCTTTTGCTCTTCATTTCCTCCAAGAATAAGTGGTAACGATCCCAATTTATTTACTGCAGGAATAAGTGAAGATGACCCGCAAGCGCGTGCAACTTCTTCAATAATAATTACAACCCCTAATGCATCTGCGCCTTGTCCGCCGTATTGCGTTGGAACATGTGCTGCAGATAAACCTGCTCGTGCCAGTGCTGTTGCCGCTTCTTGCGGATAGCGATGTTCTTCATCAACTGCGCGTGCATGTGGCGCAATCTCTTTCTCTGCGAGTGCTCGCACACTATTGCGCAATTCCTTGTATTCATCCGGTAAATCAAATAGCGCTTCCATCAACGCACATCCTTCTCTTTCTTAGCTAGCTCCGATAGATATTGGTTGTATTGCGCTAATTCATCTGGCTGACCCATTGCAGCCATTCGAGACGTGTTCTTATCAATTCGATTCGCTTCACGTGAATCATCACGCATCCACTGAATAAATGTTGCCACCAGTGCAAGAAGAATTGGGATTTCACCCATAGCCCAGCCAATTGCGCCACCCTTATTTTGATCAGCGAGTAGGTCTAGTAGCCAGGGTGTTTTAAGTGATGCAAAATAGCCTTGATCAATCAGAGTTGTCGATGACATCAAAGCAACCGAGAAGAATGCATGGATACTCATTGCTGCCAAGAGAATAACCATTCTAACTAAATGTGGAATCTTGCGAGGATTGGGATCAATTCCCACAACAACATAAAAGAAGAGTGTTCCAGCCAAGATGAAATGAAAATTCATAAAGAAATGTCCCACGTGACTTTGCATCATTCCACCAAATAGTGAAGTGAAATAGAGCGCAAATAATGAACCGTCAAAGATTGCTAGTGCAATAAGTGGATTTGTATAAAAGCGCCCTAGTCGAGAATGAAGTGCAGAAATCAACGAGCCCCTGACTCCTCGCTCTGTTGAGTTTCTACCTTGTGGCAAAGTTCTTAGCGCCAAAGTGATTGGAGCTCCTAAAACTATTCCGATAGGTGCAATCATTCCTAAAAACATGTGCGCAGTCATATGATACGAAAAAGCAAAGTGAGCATAAAGACCTAAGCCACCGCTTGTAGCGAAATCAATAACCGAGATACCAAGTGCAAAAGAAATTGTTCGCCCCACTGGCCATTTATCACCACGTTTTGTGAGAACGATTACTCCCTTTATGTATAGGGCAACAGCTACGACTAGAAGTCCAATCATCAGCGCATCAGGTTCGTATGAAAGAAGAATGCGAGAGAAAGTTGGAGGTTTAGGCGTTTCAATTCCTGCAACAGTTAGAGCAGCGTTAAAAGATTCTTCTGAGTTTCTAACTGGCGCTCGATTAGATGATAGCCAAGCACCAAGTATTAGTGCGCTAACCATTACAAATGCCTCAACCATGATGAGTCTTCCAAGTGAAACCCAATTGATTGCACTCTTTTTGCTCAAGTTTTTGCGATGCAAATATCCCATTGCAAGTAATGCAATAGTTAGAACAATCTTCGCAATAACAACTAAAGCGTAGGTTGTTTGCCATGCTGATTTGAAATCAAGGCGTGCCCAAGCGTTTGCGCTTCCACTGGCAACCACTGCGATGGCGCTCCATAGAGCCAAAACACTAAAACGGGGTACTGCAATAACACGATCTTCTGAATCAATAAAAATAAGAGCGAATATTCCACCGACCCAGAATGACAATCCAATAACATGGACGACGAGGGAGCCAATAGCTAGTGAGTGGGAACCGCTAGAAGCTGAATGGCTTTGAAATATTGGAGCAACAATCCCAATTATTGTAAGCATCAACAATGCAATCGTTGAGTTTATTCTCATAATGCTCTTCGAAGATAAAACGACAATTACAGAAATCAAAGTTTGAAAGAGGAAGTATTGACCCAGCGTTACTTGAGTAAGGAAGGAGCGCATAACGGTTGGATCAAGGGCTGCCGTAAAGGACTGGCCCAAGATGTTAGCTAATGTAAAAAATATAGTTCCGATATTTCCAATAACCCAAAAAATTGCTGATACCTGAAGAAGTGAGCGAAGTTTCTCTCCTGAAGTTGAAAGCTTGCCGTCAGAATCTAGAAGAAGAAAGGCCATAGCTAGCAGCGTTCCAACGACTGCAAAACTTGCTGTGATGTTGACAAACTTACTAAAAGTTACACATGCACTTATAAGTGGGCCACTCATCTATTCTTGAATAACTTTCTAGCATAGAGCGAAAGTCCTACTAGAACTAAAAAGGCGAGCACTAGTAGTGCAATTACAAAAACATTTGTTCCCCAGCTGCTACTTGCACTTTGTGCACTTTGAGTCGGTGATGGTTGCGGTGCCGGTTCAATTACATTGGGAGAAGTAAAATTGAATGTGAAACTACCTTCAAGTGGATCTTCTCCGTCAGTTAGCAAGATGTAACTGACTTTATAAATTCCAGCATCAACTAGTGCCCGCAAGCCAACACTGACACTCATTTGATCAACAGTGATTGTTCCATCATCTACGCGATTTCCTGCAGGATCAACAACAGTAATTTCATTGCCTTCTTCTAAGAGTGCAATCTGTGCAGTAACAGCAACTGATGTTGGAGCGGTAGAAGTTGTAGATCCACTAATTGGTGATGTTGCTACTAAAGAATTTGCTTGAGCGGGAATCAATGAGAAGAGCGAAAGGGTGAAAGCTGCAATAAATGCTTGTGTCTTGCCAATTTTCATCTTATTTCCTCTCCAGATTTCCCTCTATCGTCTCACTTCTTTACACTTTACTTCTACCCCCAGGTATCCCGCGAGGGCTAGCCCGCAAGGAATGGAGCAGTCGATGCCTACATATCAATATGCATGCAACACCTGTGCCCATGAATTTGAGGTTTTTCAAACTTTTGAAGAGGCATCACTTACTCATTGCCCAGAATGCAATGGCGAAGTTCGCAAGATTTATTCTGCAGTTGGGGTGGTCTTTAAGGGTTCTGGTTTTTATAAAACAGATTCAGTATCAAAGAGTTCAGCGAGCGTTCCTGCAAGCACACCAGCGCCGGCGCCAACACCAGCGCCATCTGCCGATTAATCCTGGTGGTGTGGGGGCTTATCTAACTTAATTTCTTCATCACGGCGATTTTGTTCAGCGCTCTCTTCAGGATCAATTTCATCCGAAGTAACTTTCTGAAAAATATCGCTCATAAGAAATATTCTATCGTGCACATAACTAATAAGGAGAATACGAATGTTTGAATCTCTAGGAAGATTCGTTGTTAGGCGTCGCAAAAGCGTGCTTATTCTCTTTGTTATTGGAGTTCTCGCAGCAGGTGGTGTCGGTTCCCTCGCTTTTGGAAAACTCGACACTGGCGGATATTCAGATTTAGGCAGTGAGTCTGCGAAGGCTGCCACTTACCTAACAGATAAATTCAAAGTTCAAGAACCGATTGCTGTTCTAGTGGTTGATTCTGGAAACTTAGAAGTCTCAGATCCAACAGTTATGAGTGCGGCAAAAGCTCTTGAAGAAAGAGTCTCGAAAGTATCTGGAGTAACTAGAACAATTTCGTATTGGTCTACAGGTGGTGTGCCAAGTTTGAAATCAAACGATTCAAAGGCGGCCTTCCTATTTGTTTATGCAGATATCAAAGCCGGTGACTTTGACACCTTTGGCTCAATCGGTGCTGATATTCAAAAGAAATTTGATGGAAAACAGGGTTTGCTTACCGTTTACGCATCTGGTGGCGGAGTTATTACTCATTCGATCAATGAAAAAATTGGCAAAGACTTAAAACTTGCAGAAACAATTGCAATCCCATTGACCTTTGTTCTTCTTGCATTTGTATTCGGCGCACTTGTTGCTTCAGCAATGCCCCTTGTTATCGGAATTAGTGCAATCCTCGGATCATTTCTACTAATTTTTATTTTCTCATTGTTTACGAATGTGAGCGTTTTTGCTCTCAATCTCATCACTGGTTTGGGAATGGGACTTGGTATTGATTACGCCCTCTTGATGGTCAATCGATTCCGAGAAGAACTGCATCACGGCAAGAGCATCGAAGATTCAGTCATAGAAACTGTTGCAACTGCAGGAAGAACTGTTTTCTATTCAGGTCTTACCGTCCTTGTGACACTTGCATCTCTACTTCTGTTTCCACTGAACTTTCTTAAATCTTTTGGAATGGCAGGAGTTTCAGTTGTTGCTATTGCTGTTTTAGGAGCACTAATTCCTTTGCCTGCACTACTTGCAATTATTGGTGAAAAAGTTGATAAAGGAGTCGTGCGCAAGAATGGAATAACACCAAAAGAAGATGGCCGATGGGCTCACACTGCACGAAATGTTATGAAGCGTCCGGTGATTGTCTCTCTTGGATCATTGGCCCTGCTTGCCATACTTGCAGCACCGGTTACAAATATTGCTTTTGCCCAAATAGATTCTCGAGTACTTCCAGAATCTCACCCGGCGGCAATTGCTGGAAAAGTAATCACTGATCGATTTACTTCATTTGAAGGTAGTCCGATTGAAGTTGTTTTCCCCAACGGTGTTGGTAAAGAAACTCAATTGCAAACTTACCTAAATAAGGTGAAAGGTGTCGAGGGAGTATCAAGAATAGAAAATCCAGAAGTATACGGAAGCGATATTCGAGTACAGATAATCCCGTCAATCAGTTCACGAACAACTGATGCCGAAGTTCTCATTCGCGCAATTAGAGCAATCGATAAACCAGAGGGGATACTCATTGGTGGAACAGCTGCCGACTT
>WLDA01000028.1 GCA_009705025.1 Actinomycetota bacterium
GAACAATTCGACGCGGATGGCTCTCTCTTCTACTAATTTTCCTCGTAACTGTGATTGTTCTTGCACTTCCTGCGGGCCGAAGAAAGTCACAGATTTCAGAGAAGGAGCTGGCATGAAATTTCGCCGCCCAATAATTGTTGTCGGACTCCTTGCCACTGTACTTGTTAGCAGTAATTATCTTGATAATTCAGTTTTCTCCAGTGGCTACACTAAAAATTATCCTGTTGTCGTATGTCCACCAACTCTTCCTGGCTTAGCTTCTCAAGTTTCGGTATCAGGCAAGAAAACAAAGTATCGATACGTTGCAAGCAAGAAAACAACAATGTCTCCTACAGGTTTTGCTCGGCTACCCATCACAAAAGATGCAATTTTGATCGATGCAGTTGGCATCACACCAACTATTTGGCAGAGCAGAAGTGGAAGCTGGGCCGGTGGAACTCTCTGCTCGGGACCAATCTCTTCACAATGGTTTGTTGGAGGTGCTGCAGATATCACTAGTAAAGGCAGACTTCTTATTGTAAATAGCGGATTGAGTGAGGCGATTATTGATGTTGAGGTCTGGAGTGAATCTGGTGCGCAAGCGGTTAAAGTTCTAACGGTCCCTGCTCGCACTTATAGCGTTCAAGGTTTGGATTCATTAGCACCAGGTCAACAAAAACTAGCGATACACGTTTCCGCTCGCTCTGGTCGCGTGAATGCTTTTGTAGTTGATGAACGCGGTAAAGGCTTACGCGGCCTTGGCGGCGATATGGTCAATTCAGTTGAAGATGTATCAAAGGTTCAAGTGATACCCGCTATCCCAAATCAAAAATCAAGGAGTAACAGATCTGCAAAACCTGAGTACGTTCTGCGTGTTCTCGCACCTGGTCAACTAGCTGCGCGAATCTCGGCCGAGATTTTATCGGCTGATGGACGCTTCATTCCAGTGGGGCTAAATGAACGTGAAATAAAGAACGGAATTGTTACAGAATTTAGAATAACTCCAGATCTATCGGCCAGTGCATTTGCTCTGCGAATAACTTCTGATGAACCAATAGTTTCATCAGTCTTTTCACGAGTTGTAGTTTCGGGACGAAGTGATTTTCTTTGGAGTACTCCTGCTGCACCGTTGCAAGAAATGTCTATTGCTGTCTCTGGTTTGACGCCCTTATTCGTTTTTGCTGGCGACAGTATCGATGTGACTATTGATACGCGACTCTCAAATGGAAAACATAAGATTGCTCGAGTCAAGGCAACTGATATTGCAACGTGGCGTGTGCCTAACAGTGCACGAGTTGTAACAATCGTTCGGACAAGCAAGAACGTCACAGGGGGAGCCTTAGTTAGCTCGATAAATGGATATGGTTATATTCCTTTGACACCCGGAAGTGTTCTTACGAAAGCTGCAATCCCACTTTCAAATATTCGTGTCTTGAATCCCTAATAATCCGCCGCCCCACTAATCTTTGGGTATGGCGTCCCAGGCAAAGTTAGGTAGGAGTTGTTCTCGAGTGAGTTGTCGCTCGGCAGCAACTATGACCCTTACTTATATTTATGCCGATTCAACTGCCGTGCTAGGCCCACTTGCAACATTTTCAGAGCCGCATTCTTACGATCTTTGTGTTGCCCATGGTCAGCGACTTACAGTTCCACAGGGATGGAACGTAATTCGCCAAGAACTAAATAATGATCCGAGTGGACCAACTGATGATGACCTAATGGTTATTGCAGATGCTGTTCGAGAAGCAGCAAATGTGAATTCACCCGATGAACTAAAAACTGCGAACTCAAGTACGCAAACTAATATTGGTCGTCGTGGACATTTGCGCGCAGTACCAACAAATTACTAATCATGACGAATAATCAAATCCCTGCAATATTTAAAGCTTACGATATTCGAGGGTTAGTCGATAGCGAGATAACTCCAGACTTTACTTTTTCAACTGGTGTTGCATTTGCTCGATTTTTACAACAAGAACGCGAACCAGGTTCTGTTGTTATTGGTGAAGATATGCGTCCTTCATCACCTATTTTGGCAGATGCATTTTCGGCAGGTGTTACATCGCAAGGTTTAGATGTAACTCGAATCGGATTAGCATCAACAGATATGTTGTATTTTGCATCAGGAAAACTCAATCTTCCTGGAGCGATGTTTACGGCTAGCCATAATCCCGCCGAATACAACGGAATCAAGATGTGCCTAAGCGGAGCACGCCCGATAGGAAAAGAATCAGGATTACTAACGATAGAGAACTTCGTGCGACAAGGCTCTCCAATGCACATTCGCTCTATGGGGATTGAAAAAGAAGTTGAAATGCTTAGAGATTATGTCGATTATTTATTCTCACTCGTTGACATAACCGAGATGCGTCGCCTCAAAATAGTTGTTGATGCTGGAAATGGAATGGCTGGTTACACAGCACCAGCAATATTTGAGCGACTCAATGTTGAATTAATTCCAATGTATTTTGAACTTGATGGAACTTTTCCAAACCATGAAGCAAACCCAATTGATGCCAAGAATCTAAGAGATTTGCAGAAGGCCGTAAAGAAACATAAGGCAGATTTAGGTCTTGCATTTGATGGAGATGCAGATCGATGCTTTTTAGTTGATGAAAATGGTGAGACAGTAAATCCATCCGACCTTACATGCCTTGTTGCAGCCAGAGAATTAGCCCGAGTTCCAGGTTCGACAATCATTTATAATTTGATTTCATCTAGAGCAGTTCTTGAAGTTATACAAGAAAATGGTGGCTCAGGATTGCGAAGTCGAGTTGGTCATTCATATATCAAAAAAATGATGGCAGATAGCGGTGCAATATTTGGCGGGGAACATTCAGGTCACTTCTATTTCAAAGATTTTTGGCGTGCAGATTCAGGTGCGTTAGCAGCGCTACATGCAATTGCAGCTCTTGGATCAAGTAAGGCAGCAATTTCAAAAATACTGAAACCGTATCAACGCTACGTATCAAGTGGTGAAATTAATTCAGTCGTAACCGATGCCCCCGCAGAAATGAAAAAAATTGAAGAAAAGTATGGCTCTCAACCCGGAGTTGAGATTGATCATCTTGATGGATTGACAGTCAATGGCGATACCTGGTGGTTCAATCTTCGTTCATCGAATACTGAGCCCCTTCTGCGTCTCAATGTAGAAGCAAAGACGCAGGCACGTATGGAGAAGGTACGTGATGAGATTCTCAAGGCAATAAAGGGTAAGTAGACGCTGTAAACGCGCTCTTTCGCACGCCAGACGGTAACCTATCTCCCTGACCAAGAGGAGAACGATTGTGAATGTACCTGTAACCGCCACTATTCCACGTCACGAGATTGCTGATGCATCTCTTGCAGCACAAGGCCGCAAGCGCATTGAATGGGCAGAGCGCAATATGCCTGTACTTGCACAAATTCGTGAACGTTTTGAAAAGTCACAGCCATTTGCAGGTATTCGTATCGCAGCATGTATGCACGTAACAACTGAGACAGCAAACTTAATGCGCGTACTAAAAGCAGGCGGCGCTGAGATTGCACTCTGTGCATCAAATCCTCTTTCAACTCAAGATGACACAGCAGCAGCACTAGTTCATGAATATGGAATTAGCGTATTTGCTCGCAATGCAGTTGATCGAGATGGTTATTACGCACACCTCAACGCAGCACTTGATATCGAACCTCACCAAGTCTTCGATGATGGATGCGATCTAGTAAATACACTTCACACAACACGTCAAGAATTGATTCCAAATATCACTGGTGGTTGCGAAGAAACAACAACGGGTGTGATCCGTCTAAGCCAAATGGCAAAAGAAGGCGCACTTCGTTTCCCAATGATTGCTGTCAATGACACCGATACGAAGCACATGTTTGATAACCGTTACGGAACAGGTCAATCAACTCTTGATGCAGTATTTCGTGCAACAAACTTCTTACTTGCTGGACGCATTGTCGTTGTAGCTGGCTTTGGATATTGCGGTAAAGGTGTTGCAGAGCGTGCAAAGGGTATGGGCGCAGATGTAATCGTTACTGAAATTGATCCAACAAAAGCACTTGATGCAATGATGCAAGGTTTCCGCGTTATGCCAATGCTTGAAGCTGCAAAAGTTGGCGATGTCTTTATTACAGTTACAGGTAACCGCGATGTACTTCGTGATGAGCATTTCGCAGTCATGAAAGATGGAGCAATCATGGCCAACTCTGGTCACTTCGATATTGAAATCGATGTTGCATGGCTTGAAAAGAATGCAAAGAGCAAGAATGCAAAGATGCGCCACCAAACAGACGAATACGTACTCTCTGATGGCCGTCGCTTGCTTCTGATTGCAGAAGGTCGTTTAGTAAACCTTGGTGCAGCTGAAGGTCACCCTGCATCAGTTATGGATATGTCATTTTCTGATCAGGCACTCACTGCCGAATATCTTGTGCAAGAGGCGAAGAATCTCAAACCAGGATTACATGAAGTGCCAACATATATCGATAAGGAAGTTGCAAAACTTAAGCTCATTAGCATGGGCGGCCATATCGATGTACTAACACCAGCTCAAGATCTTTACTTGAACTCGTGGGAACACGGTAGCTAATAATGACTCTGGTTATGGTCGTCGATGACGATCAGGACCTTGCCGAAATGCTTAGCATCGTTCTCAATGGTGCTGGAATTGATGTTGATTTAGTTAGCCGTGGGGATGAAGTTCTAGAGGTATTTAGAAATAATCCGCCAGATTTAGTTTTGCTTGATGTCATGCTTCCAGGAATCGATGGAATAGAAGTTTGTAAATTGATTCGCGCCGAATCAATGGTTCCAATAGTTATGTTGACTGCAAAAGGCGATACACACGATGTAGTCCTTGGCCTTGAGGCTGGCGCAGATGATTACATGGTGAAACCATTTCGCCACCCTTCAGAATTAATTGCGCGTATTAAAACTCGGCTCAGGCGAACAAATTCAGATATTGCGGGCTTACTTGCAATTAGTGATCTTTCAATAGATGTACAAGCACACCATGTGCTTCGTGGTAATAAAGTCATTTCATTGACTCGCCTAGAATTTGATTTGCTTGTTGCTCTTGCAAAGGAACCAGGACGCGTATTTACAAGAGATGCCCTCTTGAGTGAAGTTTGGGGTTATCGCCACTCCACAGATACACGCTTAGTCAATGTTCACGTTCAAAGGCTACGTTCAAAAATTGAACATGATCCTGAAAATCCAGAAATTGTTGTAACCGTTAGAGGAGTTGGCTACAAAGCAGGAGCATTGGTACATTCATAAAATGCAAAGAGTGGGCTTTCGACTAGGCAGCTCTCTAGCTTTTCGCGTCATTCTTTCAACAGTTTTACTCTCGTTATCTGTTGTTTGGCTCACTGGTTCCGCGCTAAACAATCAACTTTCAAAAGGTGTAAAACAAGTAAATCTTGATTCGGCAATTATTGAAGCTCGTTCAACATTTTTCAATGCTCAATACCGCTTGGCGCTAGCCCAAGGGGAATCCGAACCAGTTGTTCGCTCGGTTATAAATGATGTGATTACCTCTGCCACAAGTTTAGGAACAGCGGAAAATACGCGTTTGATTGCTTTTCTAAAAACACCAGGTCAAGCAGGCACAAGATACGATTATGAAATCAAATCTGAATTTTTAGATTTGAATTCGATTCCAGAAAAACTAAAGATAAAAGTTCGCAAATCATCAGCGACTAAGTGGTCGTATTCATACTTTGCTTATCCAGGTAATTCTTCGACCCCGGTAATCATTCTTGGCGACAAGGTCAAAGTGCCAAATGCAGGCCAATACGAGATGTATCTTGTAATCTCCTTGGCTAACCAAGAGGCAACGCTAGAACTTATTCGAAGTTCGCTCTTGCTAACTGGTTTTGCACTATTGCTTCTCATTGGGCTAATTACCTGGCTTGTAGTGAGGCAGGTTGTGCGACCGGTTCGAGAGGCTGCGCGAATTGCTACAGAATTTACTGGCGGTGACTTTCATCAACGAATGGATGTTCATTCCCGTGATGAAATCTCTACACTTGGAAATGCATTCAATGAGATGGCGGAATCGCTTCAAAAGCAGATCGCTCGCCTTGAAAACCTTTCAAGAGTTCAGCAGCGCTTCGTATCGGATGTATCGCACGAACTACGAACCCCATTGACTACTTTACGAATGGCTTCAGAAATCATTCATGGCGCACGCCAATCATTTGATCCCAATGTTTCTCGATCAGCTGAATTATTAGTTGCTCAACTCGACCGATTTGAACGATTATTGGAAGACTTACTGGAAGTAAGCAGATTCGACGCTGAAGTTGCAGTTCTCGAAGGTGTTGATTTCGATATTGTCACATTGGCTAAACGTTGTATTGAAGATCTAGCCTTAGTTGCCTCAGAAAACTCAACATCAATAGTCTTATTGGTGCCAGACGAGGCAATTATGCTCAATGCAGATATTCGCAGAGTCGAACGAATACTTCGTAATTTGCTCACAAATGCAATCGACCATGCTGATGGAAAACCAATTGAAGTAACGATTCTTCATTCTGATCATGATGTAGCTGTCGGTGTGCGTGATTATGGAATCGGTATTCAGCCTCATTTATTGAGTCGCGTCTTCGATCGTTTCTGGCGCGCCGATCCATCACGAGCACGAGTTCGCGGAGGAACAGGTCTTGGTCTTTCGATTGCGCTAGAAGATGCACGTTTGCATAATGGAGAATTAGAAGCGTGGGGGCGTCCACTCTACGGTGCCCACTTTGTTCTTACGCTTCCGCGCAAAGAAGGTTCAAGCATTGAATCGCGATTAATAACTCTTAAACCTACAACTTGATATCCACAAACTTTTCATGAGGTTCTTTGACTAACATCTAGTCCGTAACAATTCTCTATGAAATTTGTAGAAGAACTTTCACAGTTAGTATTTCCGCAAAGGTGCATTGGATGCTTGAATCTTGGTCCATCGATTTGTTCACAATGTCGTATTGCCTGGCACCCTCATATTTATACAACGCATGTCGAGAGATTAGTTGTGACATCCGCGGTTCTCTATTCGCCAATCGCAGCTCGGATACTCTTGGCTGCAAAAGAAGGAAATCAAAGAAGTGCTGATTTATTAGTAATAGATGCGTTAAGTCACGTGGTGGAAAACTACAGAGGAAATCTAAAAAATCTCACACTTATACCAATGCCATCGTCAAAGATATCTCTGCGAAAACGCGGTAGGAACTTTATGGAAACTATCTGCGAAGAGTTACACGTTTCATATTCAAATATTCTCTTTCATAAAAGGCGCGTTCAGGATCAAAGTGGACTCAATGCCCAGCAGCGAATGCAGAATCTTGTTGGTGCATTCGGAGTTGAAAATAGAGCGAGAATTTATGGAGATATTGTTTTGATTGACGATGTAGTCACAACTGGCTCAACTCTTCGAGAGGCGAGTAGGGCGCTTTCCGCAGGCGGGCTAAAGGTTTCGGCTGCAATTACCGCCTGCGTCGCTCAACCCCTACGATAGGAGGGTTGATTCTCATGGAGCCAATCGAGCCCATGTGATTAGAAAAGGTGAGGTATATGCCAGCGTTTTTCGATCGAATGTTGCGTGCAGGTGAAGGACGCCAACTTCGTGAACTTGAAAAACTTGTAAAACTGGTCAATGCCCAAGAAGAGCGCATCTCAGCATTATCTGATGAGGACCTGCGCAATCAGACATCAATCTTTAAAACACGTCTTGATCAGGGCGAAACTCTTGATGATTTATTACCAGAAGCATTCGCAGTAGTTCGTGAGGCAGCCAAGCGCACATTAGGACAGCGTCATTACGATGTTCAACTTATGGGTGGTGCTGCCATGCATCGCGGAAATATTGCTGAAATGAGAACTGGTGAAGGTAAGACACTTGTTGCAACACTTCCTTCTTACCTCAATGCCCTTGCAGGTAAAGGCGTGCATGTTGTTACAACGAATGATTACCTAGCTGAACGCGATAGCGAATGGATGGGACGTATCCATCGTTTCCTAGGACTACGAGTTAGTGTAATTCTTGCGAATATGTCACCAGCAGAACGTCGTGAGGCATACCTAGCAGATGTCACATATGGAACAAATAATGAATTTGGTTTCGATTATCTCCGTGACAATATGGCATGGAGCCTAGAAGAATGCGTTCAGCGTGAACACTTTTTTGCAGTTGTCGATGAAGTGGACTCAATTCTCATCGATGAAGCTCGTACACCTCTCATCATTAGTGGCCCTGCAGATAAGGCAACAAAATGGTACGTAGAGTTTGCAAACCTTGTTGCTAAATTACAACGCGACGTTCACTACGAAGTAGATGAAAAGAAGAAGAGCAGCTCCGTACTTGAAGAAGGCGTAACTCGCGTAGAAGAGATGCTCAAGATCTCAAACCTCTATGAGGCAGCAAATACCCCAATGATTGGTTACCTCAATAATGCTATTCGCGCGAAAGAGCTTTTCAAGCGAGATAAAGATTATGTAGTTATGAATGGCGAATTACTTATCGTTGATGAGCACACAGGTCGCATGCTTGCAGGACGACGTTATAGCGAGGGCCTTCACCAGGCTCTTGAA
>WLDA01000029.1 GCA_009705025.1 Actinomycetota bacterium
ACAGTTGTCAATATTGATGGGAATGTGCAAAGCATTGCTAAGCAATTATTTTCAACATATGTATGGCCATTTGAAGTTGTTTCAGCACTTCTGATTACAGCTGCCCTTGGAGCAATGGTTCTTGCACATCACCAACGCACAATTCTTCGCCCAACACAACGCGAACAAGCAATCAATCGTTTCCGCTCAGGATCACTTGCATCTGCTGCAGGACTTCCTGGTCCAGGAGTATTCGCTCGTCACAATGCAGTCGATGTCCCAGCGCTCCTGCCTGATGGAAGTGCAGCTCCAGCATCAGTGAGTGCGACGTTGAAAGCTCGTGGCGATGTAATTGATTCTAGAAAATTTGAACTCGGAGAAGTCGATACAAGCGTGGAGGAGGAGAAGTAATGAATGCTGCTAACTATTTATATGTTTCTGCACTCCTCTTTACCATTGGCGCTGTCGGTGTAGTTGTGCGCAGAAATGCAATCGTTGTTTTCATGTGTGTAGAACTCATGCTCAATGCAGCAAATTTAGCTTTTGTAACTTTTGCGCGAATAAATGGAAATATCGATGGCCAAATTATGGCCTTCTTCACCATGGTTGTTGCAGCGTGTGAAGTTGTTGTTGGGCTTGCAATTATCGTAACAATTTATCGTTCACGCCGATCAGCATCAGTTGATGATGCCAGTTTGTTGAAGCGATAGCTATGCAAATCAATAACGGACTTGTCTATCTCATTGCTCTGCCACTTGCAGGCGCAATTATCCTTTTACTTGCAGGACGCCGCGCGGATAAATGGGGACATATATTTGCAACTCTTATGTCTGCATCATCGTTTGCAGTTGGCCTACTTCAATTTTCTCAGATGCTCGCACGCCCCGCCGAGGAGCGCGCAGTAGAACAAAAACTCTTTGAATGGATTTCAGTAGGTTCATTCCAGGTAGATGCAGGTCTATTACTTGATCAACTTTCAATCTGCTTTGTTCTACTCATCACGGGTGTTGGAACATTGATTCATATTTATTCAATCTCTTACATGTCTCACGACAAAGATCGTCGCCGTTTCTTTGCTTATCTAAACCTCTTCATTGCAGCGATGCTCTTGTTGGTACTCGGTAATTCATTCCTAAACCTTTATGTCGGCTGGGAAGGCGTAGGCCTTGCTTCCTATCTACTCATTGGTTTCTGGAATCAAAAGCCTGCATATGCAACTGCCTCAAAGAAGGCATTCATCATGAACCGCGTCGGCGATATGGGTCTTTCATTTGCAATCATGATTGCTTTCGCAACACTTGGCACTGTTTCCTTTGCAGGAATCAAAGAGGCAGCACCAAATGCATCCACTGCATCCCTTACTGCGATCGGAATCATGCTTTTGGTTGCAGCAACTGGAAAGTCTGCGCAATTCCCATTACAGGCATGGCTTGGTGATGCAATGGCCGGCCCAACCCCAGTTTCAGCTCTTATTCACGCAGCGACAATGGTTACAGCAGGCGTGTATCTCATAACTCGTTCTAACTTTATTTTCGATGCAGCGCCAACAGCACAATTACTTGTAGTTATTGTTGGCGCAATAACACTTCTCTTTGGCGCGATTATCGGTACTGCTAAAGATGACATCAAGAAAGCACTCGCTGCTTCAACAATGTCGCAGATCGGTTACATGATTTTAGGTGCAGGGCTTGGTCCAGTTGGTTATGCATTTGCAATCATGCACCTCATCACTCACGGCTTCTTCAAGGCGGGTATGTTCCTTGGTGCGGGTTCAGTTATGCACGGCATGGATGATGAAGTAAATATGCGCAAGTATGGAAACCTTCGCAAATTTATGCCAATTACTTTCGTAACATTTGGCTTAGGTTATTTAGCAATTCTTGGAGTTCCACCATTCGCTGGTTTCTATTCCAAAGATATGATTATTGAAACTGCTTTCAACGCAGGTGGCATCAAGGGAATTCTTCTTGGTAGCGCAGCATTACTTGGAGCAGGTATCACAGCTTTCTATATGACTCGTGTCATGATCCTTACATTTACCGGATCTCCACGTTGGGATGAAAAAGCACATCCACACGAGTCTCCAATACTTATGTGGTTACCAATGGCAATTCTTGCAATTGGTTCCGTTACTTCTGGTTTCTTACTCTCGCGTGGCGACACACTTGTACATTGGCTTGAGCCACTCTTTGCTGAGCATGGCGAACATGAAGAGTTATTGAAACCAATAGTGGTGACTTCATTAGCACTACTTATGGTCGCTATTGGCGTAGCAATTGCATTCGTGAAATATTCACGAAGCGAAGTATCAGATACGGCTCCTGAAAAAGTATCGCTACTAACAAGAATTGTTCGTCGTGATCTCTTGCAAGATGATTTCAACGAAGCAGTATTTATGCGCACTGGACAGGCTCTGACTTCTACTTTGGTCAAAACTGATGAGATCGTTATTGATGGTGCGGTTCGCGGAATAGGCAGTGCAGCACTTAGTTCGGCTGGCGCCCTTCGCACTAGCCAAACTGGTTTTGTTCGCAGTTATGCGGCACTGATTTTGATTGGTGCAGTTGCACTTGTCGCAGCGATTTGGGTGGTAACTCAGTAATGAATCTTTCATTGACTCTACTTATGGCCCTGCCACTACTAGGTGCAGCGGTGTTAGCAGCACTTCCCAAAGCAAATGCTCTTCTTGCAAAGCAAATTGCACTCGGTTCAACATTTCTTGTTGCGCTAGTAACAATTGCAATGGCAGTTGGCTTTGAGCGCGACAATATCAATCTTCAATACGTTGAGAGCCATCAATGGATTCCATCCTTTGGCATCAACTATGCAGTTGGACTCGATGGAATTTCGCTTGTTCTAATCTTGATGACAACACTCCTTGCGCCAATTGTTGTTCTTGCAGGTTGGAATGAATCTCAAAATGGGCGTTGGTCTACCAAGACTTTCTACATTCTTATTCTTGTTCTTGAAATGATGGCAATCGGTGTCTTTGCTGCAACCGATGTATTCCTTTTCTATGTTTTCTTTGAAGCCATGCTTGTTCCTGTTTATTTCCTTATCGGTGGTTACGGAACAGGGGAGCGCTCAGCCGCTGCAGTGAAGTTCCTTCTATATAGCCTCTTTGGTGGCCTCTTGATGCTTGCATCAATTATTGGTCTCTATGTTATTTCTGGCACACAAGGTGGACATACATTCGATACTCAGGCGCTTTCACAATTACAGATGAGTTCGACAACTCAAAACCTTCTGTTCCTAGGATTCTTTATTGCTTTCGCAATCAAAGCCCCTCTGTGGCCATTCCATACATGGCTACCTGATGCTGCAGATTGCGCAACACCTGGAACATCTGTTCTCTTACTTGGTGTGCTCGACAAAGTTGGAACTTTCGGAATGATCCGCTATTGCCTCACACTTTTCCCTGAAGCAACAAAGACATTCACTCCAACAATTATTGTGCTCTCAGTTATTTCCATTATCTACGGCGCATTCCTTGCAATCGGCCAAAAGGATATAAAGCGCTTAATCGCATTTACATCTATTTCCCACTTTGGCTTTATCACCATGGGAATCTTTGCAATGACAAGCCAAGGACATAGCGGAGCAACGCTTTATATGTTCAATCACGGCTTCTCAACAGCTGCCCTATTCTTAGTAGCAGGCTGGATGATTTCACGTCGTGGCTCTTCAATAATTTCAGACTTTGGTGGACTGCAACGAGTCACACCAGTT
This sequence comes from Actinomycetota bacterium, assembly GCA_009705025.1. GTDB lineage: Bacteria > Actinomycetota > Actinomycetes > Nanopelagicales > Nanopelagicaceae > Planktophila. The sequence goes on from WLDA01000029.1 coordinate 3,709, forward strand.
ATGGCATGGGCATTCTTCTTTGCCGGAATGTCGAGCTTGGCACTTCCTGGTCTTTCAAGTTTCGTCTCTGAATTCTTAGTTCTAGTCGGCACATACACTCGCTATCCAGTGGCTGCAATCATTGCAACATTTGGAATTGTTTTAGCTGCTCTTTATATCTTGATTCCAGTGCAGCGCGCACTACATGGTCCAATAACTGCAGGTAATGAGAATCTTTCAGATCTAACACTTCGTGAAAGAGTTGCAATCGCACCTGTAGTTGTAATCATTATTTTCTTAGGTTTCTACCCATCACCACTTCTCAAAGTTATCAATCCTGCGGCTACGCATGTGATTTCACAAATGGGATTTAGTGACCCCGCTCCAACGCAATTGGGAGGCAAGTAAGAAATGACTTTCACAGCGCCTGTACTAAATTACACAATCCTTTCACCGATGCTTATTGTTCTAGCTGGTGCGCTCATTGGTGTATTGGTTGAAGCCTTTCTTGGTAAAGCATTTCGTCCAATTGTTCAACTTATCCTGACCGTTGGAACTCTACTTCTCTCGTTAGTTCAAGTATTTAGGATTAGAGAATCAGAATCATTGAGCGCAGCCATGGGTTCAGTTGTTTTCGATGGACCTGGCTTTCTCCTTCAAGCAGCAATTCTAATTATTTCTATCATTTCTGTGTTTCTCATTGCTGATAACGAAAACTTTACAGCGCTAGCAGCTGCAATTCCTGGTTCGGTTGAAGAACATGCTTCAATTCAACAAGGAAACAAAGTAACTGAGGTTTACCCACTTACACTTTTTGCAGTTGCGGGAATGCTGCTCTTCCCAATTTCTAGTGATTTGATTACCCTCTTTGTTGCCCTCGAAATGCTTTCATTACCTCTTTATTTGATGGCTGGCCTCTCACGTCGCCGTCGCTTACTTTCACAAGAAGCAGCTCTCAAATACTTCTTACTAGGAGCATTTTCATCAGCATTCTTCCTTTTTGGCGCTGCCTATCTATACGGATATTCAGGAGATATTTCTTTCGCAGGAATTCGTGATTCCGTAGTTGGCGGATCAGGCAATGACATCTTCTTACTTATCGGAATTGCATTTGTTTCAGTTGGCCTGTTATTCAAAGTTGGCGCAGTTCCATTCCATGCATGGTCGCCAGATGTTTACCAGGGTGCACCAACTGCAGTAACTGCATTTATGGCAGCAGCGACAAAAATCGCAGCATTTGGAGCGATGCTTCGTATTTATTACACGGTTTTTGCTAACGCTCAATGGAGTTGGACCCCTTTACTTTCAGGCATAGCAATTATCACGATGCTCTTTGGTTCATTCGTTGCAATCGCACAGCGCGATGTAAAGAGAATGCTTGCCTACTCTTCAATCGCACATGCCGGCTTCTTGCTCGCAGGAGTTATCGCCCTCAATAAAGCAGGATTATCTGCCTCAATTTTCTACCTCTTTGCATATGGAGTGGCAACAGTTGGGGCATTTGCAGTTGTAACACTTGTTCGCGATTCATCAGGTGAAGTAACAGATCTCAACCGTTGGACTGGTCTTGGAAAGCGCTCACCATGGGTTGCATCAGTCTTTGCATTCTTCTTGCTCGCATTTGCTGGGATTCCACTAACAAGTGGATTCATCGGAAAGTTTTCAATCTTCTCTGCTGCCTATGAAAGTGGGGCAAAAGGTGTCGTTATCGCTGGTGTGCTCTCTAGCGCCATCGCAGCTTTCTTTTATATACGAGTCATCGTATTGATGTTCTTCACTGATTCGCATGAAGATGCAACAACTGTTGTAATACCTTCGGTATTGACTCGAATCACTGTTATCTTCTCTTTTGTGATCACAGTGGCCCTCGGTGTGTACCCAGCACCGCTTATTGATTTCATCAATAAGTTCGCAACCTTTATTCGCTAATGCCAACTATTGGGATTCCAAATGTCTCACCTCTTCTCGAGGCTGAACTTGAGATCTCAATGGAGCGCGTTGAATCACTATTGCGTAGCCACATCGAAGGTGATTATCCACTCGTTGTAGAAACATCGCGCCATTTAGTTGAAGCAGGTGGCAAGCGCCTCCGCCCGCTACTCACACTTATCACTGCGCAATTTGGCGATCCAAGTGCGCGTGGGATTATCGAAGCAGCAGTTGTCTGCGAACTTACTCATTTGGCAACGCTCTATCACGATGACGTTATGGATGAAGCGCCACTTCGTCGCGGAGTTGAAAGTGCAAATGATCGATGGGGTAACACAATCGCAATTCTTACTGGTGATTATTTGTTTGCGAAAGCATCAGACTTACTTGCAGACCTTGGAACCGATGCGGTCCGTTTACAGGCACGCACTTTCGAGCGCTTAGTCATTGGGCAAATAACTGAGACACAGGGTCCACAAAACGGTGAAGATCCGCTAGAACATTACTTGCAAGTTGTTGCGGATAAAACAGGTTCACTCATTGCAACAAGTGCAAAGTTTGGCGCAATGCTCTCTGGTGCTAGCCGAGAAGTAACTGAGACCGTTACTAAGTTTGGTGAAAAAATCGGTGTTGCATTTCAATTAGCCGATGATGTAATCGATATTGCAAGTGAATCTAATCAGTCCGGGAAAACTCCTGGTACAGACCTTCGTGAAGGTGTTCCCACCCTTGTCACTCTCAATGTTATGAGATCTACTGATAAGGCCGATAAAGAACTACAGAAATTATTGAAAAAGCCTATAAAGGATACAAAGACAGTAAACCAAGTTCTCAAAGTACTTCGAAATCACAAAGCACTTGATCAATCACGATTGCAATTACATCAGGTAGCAAAAGAGGCTCGAGAAGCACTCGGCCCACTACCTGTCAGTGATGCATCTGCAGCGCTATTTTCGCTCTGCGACGCTGTCGTCGAGCGTTCTACTTGATTTCACTAAATCTATTCCGAGTGTAATTAGCGCAACCCAGATAAAAATAAAACCAGCCCAGCGAGCTGTTGGCATTGGTTCGTGATTGAGCCATACTCCGAGTGAGAACTGAATAGTTGGAGTGATGTATTGCAATAGACCAATAATCGTATAAGGCAAGCGCGTTGTTGAGCCATTGAATAACAAAAGTGGGATTGCAGTAACAATGCCGGCACTAATAAGTAAGAAGCTTCCTCCTACTTGTTGGCCTAATTGCCCTGTTCCTTCAAGAGCCAACCAGATCAAATAACCACCGTAAAAGGGCAAGGAGAGAGATGTTTCAACGGTTAATCCTTCGAGTGCGCCTAAGTTCAATTGTTTCTTTACTAAACCATACGATCCCCACGAAAGCGCAAGAGCTAGTGCAACCCATGGCAAGCGACCATAGTCATATGTGAGAACTGCAACGCCAATGGCTGCGATTGAAACAGAGGCCCATTGAAGTTTTCGCATCTTCTCTTTGAGCAAGATGACGCCAAAAGCAATAATGATAAGTGGGTTTATGTAATAGCCAAGAGCTGCTTCAACAACGTGCTCATGATTGACTGCCCAGATATAAGTTATCCAGTTGACTGAAATGAGAATTGTTGAAAGCGCTAAGCGTGCAATTACGGTTGGTTTTTTGAATAGTGCGAATGTAGATCTAAGTTCTTTACCAAGGGCTAGTGCTACTAAACAAAAAGCGAGAGTCCACACAGCGCGGTGAGAAACAATTTCAAGTGCCGTTGCCGGCTTTAGGAGTGGCCAATACAGTGGAAACAATCCCCACAAGACATATGAACTCACTCCAAAGAGTAGGCCTAACTTATAGCGACTCAATTATCTGTAATTCGTAAATTGAACAGCAAACTCCCAAGGAGCATCTTTGACCATCTGAATTGCTTCTTGAAGATCATCACGGCTTTTAGATGTGACACGAAGTTCATCGCCTTGAATCTGAGTCTTCAATGACTTTGGGCCTTCATCGCGTAGAAACTTTGCAATCTTCTTTGCATTCTCAGTTGAAATTCCCTCTTTGAGAGGACATGCAATTTTGTAGATTTTTCCGCTCAGTTGTGGGGGAGCCGCATCTAAATGCTTGAGCGATACTCCGCGCTTAATCATTTTATCTTTTACAACATCGAGTGCTGCTTTCGCGCGCTCTTCTGTATCGGCTTCGATAGAAATTTTGTCACCTTCGATTTCAATTTTTGAACCTGTATTCTTGAAATCAAAACGTGTATCAATCTCACGGATTGCCTGATTGATGGCATTGTCGAGCTCCATGCGGTCGATCTTGGAAGTTATATCGAAACTGCTATCTGCTGCCACGGTATTGGCTCCATTCATCATTAGAAAGCGCGGTTTGCACGCCTAGATACCTAAGGTATCCTTTCACCTCGCACTATCCATAATTGCCGCACTACTTGTTCGACCTTGGCGGGTTGCCCGAGCGGCCAATGGGAGGGGACTGTAAATCCCCCGGCTCTGCCTTCGAAGGTTCAAATCCTTCACCCGCCACCAGTTCTTTTCTCTACTCCTAGCCAAGTAAAAGTCATAACTATAAGATTTCAAAATGAACGAACCTTTATCGGATAGTGACGCTAGTAAATGTCCTATACATGAGATTCGTAAAGTACCGATTGATGGAACTCCTCTAAGTCCTTCTGCCACATTAGATCACTGGCGTAAAGAAGGTGCTGCAACGCCGTTGGAATATGAGGATGGACATCAAGGTCTCGTTGTTACGCGATATGAATTAGCGAAACTTATCCTGGAAGATAAACGTTTCAGTCAAAAACCAATCAGAATGCCTTTACATCATATTGATCGTGAAGAGGCTGCACCTGGTA
>WLDA01000003.1 GCA_009705025.1 Actinomycetota bacterium
CATGATGGTTTCCAGGGATTATAAAGATGGCGCCATGATGATGGATGCTTGAGCACTCCGCTACCTAATTCAAATGATTTACCTTCAAAAATATTTGCCGCTTCAATCAAGCGTTCATCAGTAGTTATCTCAATTTTGTGGGCTGCTGCAATTGGCGCTGCGGTTTCTTGTGCACGCTGTAACGGCGATACATGAAGTGCACCTAAATCAATTGATTTCGACCATTCGCCTAATGTTGCAGCCATCTCTTGACCACGCGCGGATAAATACCAACCAGGCTGACGTCCATAAAGAATTTTGTTTGGATTTTCTACTTCGCCATGGCGAAGCACGTGGACTGTAGAGCTCATTGGGTAAGCATAAAGCGTCGAATCTAAGGCTCAATCGATAAGGTAGTGACATGGCACTCACGCAGAATCGAGCTGCCTTCTTTGATGTCGATAACACGCTGATACGCGGCTCCACGCTCTATTTCTTAGGCCGTGGCATGTACCAACGCGGTTTCTTCACAAAGAAGGACATTTCTCGATTTGTGCTGGCCAATTTACGTTTCCGTTTGACGGGAAAAGAAAACAAGGAAGAGATCAAACGTTTTCAAGATGCAGCAACTGATTTTATTGGTGGGCATTCTGTAAAAGATATTGGTGTTATTGCCCAAGAAATTTACGACGAATATGTTTCGCCAAAAATGTGGCAAGGAACAGTAGATATTGCTGAAAACCATATGCGCAACGGGGAAGAAGTCTGGCTAGTTACAGCTGCTCCTGAAGACATGGCAACACTTATTGCAAAACGATTAGGCTTCACCGGAGCTCTCGGCAGTAAAGCTGAAACAAAAGATGGAATTTATACAGGTGCAATGCTCGGAGAACTCTTACATGGAAAAGAAAAAGCAATAGCAATCCAAAAACTGGCGAAAGAGAAAGGTATAGATCTTTCTCAGTGTTATTCCTATTCTGATAGCCATAATGATTTGCCACTATTGCTCGCAGTGGGCCATCCAAGTGCAATAAATCCTGATGCAATTCTTGGAATTCGAGCAATGGCTGAGGGCTGGCCAATCCACGATTTTCGACGTGCTCGAATATTTACTAAAGCGTTTTCACCTATTGTTATTCGAATCGCTGCTCTCGCAACATGGCTAACTCCACGCAGGAAGCGCAGCTAAGAAAGCTTCGATTACACAGAAGTACTCACTTGCCAGTAATGTAGGCAAGTTATGGAAAAGCGCTCATTTACCGACCACTTACGCAGTGTTGATGATGCGGCTTTGCTTGCTCTTTTTTCCATGCGCCCAGATCTTGTAACTCCGGTTCCACCAGATATTGCATCCCTTGCTGTGCGAGCAACTTCTGCACCAAGTTTGGCGCGTGCAATTGATTCACTCAATAAATGGCAGTTTCAAGTCATTGAAGCATGCGCCGCACTGGATGAACCAATTCGTGAAAAAGATATCGTTGCACTCACTGATAAAGCCGCACTGGACGTTATTCCATTTCTAATATCAATTGGCCTTATTTATCCATCAGAAGATGGGCTTCGATTGCCGTATCAACTTCGAGAAGTGATTGGAAATGAACCAGCAGGACTCGGGCCAACTTCCATGGCAAAACTCAAACTCTCTGCGTTAGATGAAATGCCTGCCGATGCAAAGAAGATTTTGTCGCATTTAGTGTGGGGGCCGCCGCGTGGAAGCGTCGGAGATATAAAGAACCCTGGTCCAGGAGTTGCATGGTTGCTCAAAGAGAAATTCTTAGTTCCACTTGATCAACGCACTGTCATTTTGCCTAAAGAAGTTGCGATACATCTGCGTGGCGGGAAAATTCATAAGGAACAATTTATAACTGCACCGCAATTACAAGGTACAAAGCGTGATGCGAAGAATCGTGACCTTGCAGCGATTGCCAATATTTCAACTGTCCTGCGATGGGTGGAAGAGCTACTCAATTTCTGGGCTGAAGAACCAGCTGATTCATTGCGTGCTGGTGGTTTAGGTGTTCGCGATCTCAAGGTTGCATCTCAACATCTAGGAGTGGATGAAAGTTGCACTGCATTTATTGCAGAACTTGCATATTTATCCTCACTTATTGCAATCAATGCTGATGATCAAATCTTGCCAAGTAATAAATTTGATATCTGGTTGATGCAAACGCCAGGGGCTCGTTGGCAACAGATTGCGAGCCAGTGGCTGATTACATCTCGAGTTAGCGGATTAGTTGGTCGCGTTGAATCTAAAAATATTGCAGCACTGGGGCCTGAGTTAGATCGCGTCAACGCCACCCGCGTACGCACTCTTACTCTTGAACTATTGAAAGAAAACCCTTCAATTGCACCAAGCAAAGAATCCTTCCGCGAACTCTTTTCGTGGCGTGCGCCAGTGCGAAGAAATTCATCGCTTCAAGAAGAACTTGTTGAATGGAGTCTGCGTGAAGCCGAATGGCTAGGAATCACAGGGCAAGGTGCGCTATCTAAATATGGAAAAGCATTTATTGATGGTGATGACTTAGAAATTATTGATGCTGACCTACCTAAAACAGTTGACCACATATTGATTCAAGGCGATAACACAGCTATTGCGCCAGGGCCCCTTGAGCACGAAATATCTGGAGCTCTTGCAATCATTGCCGATATTGAGAGCCGTGGTGGAGCAACTGTTTATCGATTCAGTGAATCAACTATTCGTCGAGCCCTTGATCATGGCAAGACAGGTGAAGAGATAAGTAGCTTCTTGAAGAAAGTTTCAAAAACTCCAATGCCACAGCCACTGGAATATCTAATTGCTGATGTCGCAAAGAAACATGGAAAACTGCGAGTTGGAAATACGTCATCATTTATTCGTTGTGAAGATTCGGCACTTATTGCGCAAATAATTGCGGATAAGAAACTAGATGTTCTTTCATTACGGAGAATCGCACCAGAGGTACTAATTTGCGATCACGATGCAACAGATGCAATGCGACTATTGCGCGAAGCTGGTTATTTGCCTGCAGGTGAATCTGCAAATGGCATCATGCTCACGGGACCGCGTACTAACCGCGCTGTTACAAAACCACGCCCTCCCCGAGTAATCGGTGAAATCGAAACTCCGACGAAAGAGAATCTCGCTGCCGCAATTCGTGCACTTAGAACTGGTGAAAAATCTAGCCATCGTCAAACTCACTTGCGCTCTATTGCAAATAACGCACTTGGATCTTTGCCGCGCACCACTGCAAATGAAACATTAGATTTACTTACTCAATACATTGAGAAGGGCCAATCGCTATCAATTGGTTATGCCGATAACAATGGCTCTGTTTCACATCGAATTATTGACCCACTTAAAGTTAGTGCTGGTTCACTTATTGCTCGTGATCACGCTACTGGCGAACTCCAAACCTTCAGAATTCCTCGCATAACAGGTGTGGCGCCATTATGAGCCACCAGAGTGATGCCCAATACGGCAGAATTGACTCCATGCTTTCAGAGATAGAAACACTTGTTAAAGTTGAATCACCAACTGATGACTTATCTGCTTGTCGAAAAGTAGTAGCAACTGCAAGTGATATTGCTGCAAAAGTTCTCGGAACTCCTGCACAAATCCAAGAGATACAAGGTCGCCCAGTTTTTTGGTGGGGAGCGACACAACCAAAAGTTATTCTCTTGGCACATCTCGATACAGTCTGGCCACATAATTCCTTTTCACCTCTATGGAGCGTTGAAGGAAATGTTGCGCGTGGGCCTGGTGTATTTGATATGAAAGCAGGCTTTATTCAAGCCCTCTTTGCTCTCAAGGGAATTGAAGGTTCAGTTGCACTTGTAGCAACTACTGATGAAGAAACAGGTAGCACAACATCAAAGCAATTTATAAAAGATATTTCATCAAAGGCACAAGCAGTACTTGTTTTAGAAGCAAGCCTTGATGGCAAAGTAAAAACTGGGCGTAAAGGTACTGCGATGTACCAAATTAATATTCACGGTCGAGCATCCCATGCAGGCTTAGAGCCTGAAAAGGGAATCAATGCCACGGTTGAAGTTTCGCGAATTGTTTTAGCACTCAAGGCACTTGAAAGCGCAGAGCATGGAACCACAGTGGTTCCAACTATGTTGCGCAGTGGAAATACAACAAACACGGTTCCAGATCTTGCAACTCTCGATGTTGATATACGTTCTTATTCAATGAAAGAGTTCGAACGACTTGATGCAGCAATCAAAGCATTTGCACCCGAGAATTCAGAGGCTCGAATTGTTGTAACCGGTGGTTTCAATCGCCCACCTTTAGAAACTAGCGCAACTTTAGAACTATACGAACGTGCTGAGAAGGCTGCAAAGAGCATTGGAATCTCTGCACTTGGTCACGCTTCTGTTGGCGGAGCGAGTGATGGAAACTTTGCAGCAGCAGCAGGTGCAAAAGTTCTAGATGGCTTAGGTGCAATTGGTGGCGGAGCGCACGCGGCAAGTGAATGGATAGATACATCACGACTTGAAGAGAGAAGTGCACTCTTACACGCACTCATAAAGGATTTACTCAATGACTGATGGTCCACTCATTGTTCAAAGCGATAAGACACTTCTCTTAGATATTGATCATCCTCTAAGCACTGAATGTCGTCGATCTATCGCTCCATTCGCTGAACTTGAAAGATCTCCAGAGCATATTCATACATACCGCCTGACAAATCTGGGTCTATGGAATGCACGAGCAGCAGGTCATGATGCTGAACAGGTAATTGATGTACTTATTAAGTACTCACGTTATGCAGTTCCGCATTCAATTCTTGTAGATGTTGCAGAGACAATGTCTCGTTACGGACGTTTGCGCCTAGAAGCAGATCCAGTTCACGGATTGATTTTAGTGACTACAGATACGGCAGTTTTGGAAGAAGTTATCCGAGCTAAAAAAATCGCACCGTTGCTTGGGCCACGAATTGATGACGAAACTATCGTTGTCTTTGCTAACCAACGAGGTGCAATCAAACAATCACTCCTTCGACTTGGTTGGCCAGCAGAAGACTTTGCCGGATATGTCGATGGCGAAGCGCATGAAATTTCACTTGTGCAAAACGATTGGAAGATTCGCCCTTATCAAGAGCTAGCAGCTGAAGGTTTTTGGCATGGCGGCAGTGGCGTTGTTGTTCTTCCTTGTGGTGCTGGTAAAACAATCGTTGGCGCTGCAGCTATGGCTCATGCAAAGGCAACGACACTCATTCTCGTTACGAATACTGTTGCTGCGCGCCAATGGCGCGAGGAACTTCTAAAGCGCACCACATTGACTGAAGATGAGATTGGTGAATATTCAGGTGCTAAGAAAGAGATTCGCCCCGTAACCATTGCAACGTATCAAGTAATGACAAAGAAGAAGAATGGTGTTTACGCCCATTTAGATCTTTTTGATACTCACGACTGGGGATTAATAATTTATGACGAAGTGCACTTATTACCTGCACCAATTTTTCGCTTTACCGCAGATATTCAATCCAGACGCCGTTTAGGTCTTACAGCAACGCTCGTACGCGAAGATGGCATGGAAGGTGAAGTTTTCTCACTCATCGGGCCAAAGCGTTATGACGTACCTTGGAAAGAGATTGAATCACAGGGATATATCGCACCTGCTGAATGTATTGAAGTTCGCGTCAATCTCACCGAAGAAGAGAGATTGCTTTATGCAACTGCAGAACCTGAAGAACGCTACCGTTACTGCGCGACAACTCGGACAAAGCGCAATGTTGTAGAAACTTTAGTAAAAAAGCATGCAGGTGAGCAGATTTTGGTTATTGGACAATACATAACTCAACTCGATGAATTATCTGAAGTATTAGGTGTACCTGTTATCAAGGGAGATACACCTGTAAAAGAGCGCGAAAAGCTATTCAATATGTTTAGAACTGGCGAACTAACTACTCTCGTTGTCTCAAAGGTTGCTAACTTCTCCATCGATTTGCCTGATGCAACAATTGCAATTCAAGTATCTGGAGCCTTTGGTTCACGTCAAGAAGAAGCGCAACGCTTGGGACGAATCTTGCGTCCGAAATCAGATGGTCGCAGTGCTACTTTTTATTCACTTGTTTCGCGAGACACAATCGATCAAGATTTTGCGCAAAACAGACAACGCTTCCTCGCTGAGCAGGGCTATTCCTACACAATTATTGATGCTGACGATATATCAAAAGAGAAGATCTAAATCTTTCAGGATCTATTCTCCAAAAATCATGATGCTGGCCATCAATCTGTGTGACAGGAATCTTTTCTCCATATAGCTTCTCTAACTCTGGATTACCCTCAATAAGAATTACATCGATCGAGAATTCAAGTTCATCCTTCATGGTTTCAAGTAATTCAATCGCATCATGACAAAGGTGACATCCAGTTCGTGAATAAACAGTTACGACTGTCATGTAGTTTTTCTGCTGCCCATCGCACGATCTAATAACTCTTGCACAACCAACGTGACATCACCTTTTGCACGATAAACATTGTTTTCAACATCTTTGAGAACGGCAACAACGGTGCTCTCAGTTACTGTGCCAACCAAGGGTCCATACTTTTTCGAAAATAAAGAATGTGTAATTCTGCTAATCGACTGTGCTAACTCTTGTCTCGCCTCATCTAGCGTTGCTTCTCGACGCGACGAAGTCCCTGAAAAGTCAATAACAGGCTTTGCTTCGTTATGAATCCTGTCAATTGCCTTAGAGAACTCTTCTTGCGGGTTAGGGGCCATTGGTAAATCATCTCATCCTGATACCGTTTGCCAATATGCGAAATCTATTCGGCAGAAGAGTAGGCAGTGCGACACTCGTTGCAGCGCTCTTTGCTGGAATTTTTCTTGGCGCACCCGCGCAGGCGCTCGTTCGAGTCGCGCCTTCTACTGTGTGGGGTCACACATATGCAGGTACATCACCGGCAAATAGCGTCAATGCAACTTCTACCTCGAAGCCTCGTTCTGCAAATATTGATGCGAAATCCAAATTTGTAGTCAATTACAGAAATTTTCCAGAGTGGGCCAAGATTGAAGTTCAAGCAGCAATTGATGTTTGGGCTGCAAATTTTCAATCATCGGTACCAATAACCGTTGAAGCGACCTGGGGTCGCTCCTCCTCGTTGGGAGTTCTGGGAAGTGCACGTCCAGGAAATTATTACTCAGGTTTTGAAGGTGCTCCAGATGCGTCACTCTGGTATCCATCTGCATTAGCAAATGCACTTGCGAAAAAGGATCTAGATAAAGTTTCCTCCGAAATCATTATTCAAGTAAATTCCACTGCGTCCTGGAATCAACGTGGTGACAGTAAACCAACTACTCGCGAATACGATCTTGAATCTGTGATGCTCCATGAACTTGCACATGGACTTGGATTCCTCTCAAACAATTCATATGACTCTTACTTTAGTTATGGAAGTATCGATCAGCCCACCCCCTTTGATGCATACACACAAACACCAGATGGGACTCGCCTAGCGGATTTAGCGTCTCCATCACTTGAACTCGGTGTTGCACTTCAAAACGATTTAGTGTGGGGCGGGCCAATTGCTACAAAAGTAAATGGTGGTGTCAAACCAAAACTCTTCACTCCAAATCCATATGAAGCTGGATCCTCTGTTAGCCACTTAGATGAAAAGACTTTTCTAAATTCAGGTTTTGATTCTGTTATGACACCTAATCTTGATGCTGGTGAAGTGTTTCATGATCCAGGACCACTTCTGCTTGCGATGATGGAAGATATTCGCAACAAACCTCCCGTTGGAATCGCAACTGTAATTCCACAAACTCCACGAAATGTACGTGCGATAGTCTCAGATTCAAGTGCAATTGTGACCTTTGATGCACCTGTAAATATGCGAACTGCACAAATCAGTACTTACGTCGTCAAAAATCTCAAAACTGGGCAGGAGAAAAAATCAATTACTAGCCCTGTGCTTATGACTGGTTTGAAAAATGGAACTTCATACTCATTTTCTGTCTACGCTATCAACTCGATTGGTTCATCAAATTCGGCGCAGACGGAATCAGTTATTCCACAATCGGCATGGAAAGCAACTGTTATAGATAGTACAGCCGATGGAAAAAGTGCAACGAGCGCAACGTTTAATACTGTGCCAACGCTTGCGTATACAGATTCAAAGAGCGGTGCACTCAAATTGGCAATGCTCAATGGGAAAGTTTGGAAGAAAATCACTGTTGATGGAACGGGCGGTACGGCGGGACGCACAAAGAATCCAATTACTGGGCAAATATCAATGTGTGTCAATGGGGCTGGAACTAAACAACTCCTACATATTTTCTACAGTGATTCAGTAGATAAAGATTTGCGCTATGCCACATATGATGGAAAGAAATTTACTTTTGAAATAGTGGATGGAAATGCACCATTACTCAATAACTTTGAAGATCCAATTCGTGTAAAAGGAAATAGTGATGTCAGCGTTTCAAATGCCTGTGTAGCAAGTACCTCTGGAATTCAGGTTTTTTATCGTGATGAAAGTCAAGGAATCCTTCTTGGAGCAGTAAAGAAGAAGGGCGAAGAATGGAACTACGAACTTGTCGATGGTGATCGTAAGACTGATGGCCGCACTACAGGCGATGTTGCTTTTCACTTGCGTGCACTTGGAGATGCTGGAACAACATATGTTATTTATGACTCTGTACTAATTGTAAATCAGAAGAAAGAAGCAACTTCTGGAGCTGTACGCGTTGCAACCCGAACTGGTTTAGATGAGAATACATGGAGCTATAAATCATTAGATTTTACTGACGGAGCTGTTGCTGTCGCAGGTTACGATGTTTCACTTGCTAAAGTTTCAAATGGAATTCAAGCAACATGGATGACTGCCTCTGTTCTTTCGATTCCAAAGGCAGAGAACATACGCTGGGTACTACTTGGGGCTCCAACATATATCGCTCAAAGTTCTGGTGGCACTTTCGGTACCCCTGGTGCAACTTTTGCATCTGATGGTAAAGAGCTCGCATTCGGCTGTGAAGATCGAATATGCGTTCTTGATTATTCGAAAGCTAGTTCATCTGGAATCAAACTAGTTACTACAGCACAAAACCCAGAACCATTGAGAATGGCCTGGGTTACTGTGTCTAGAGTTAAATATTTACTTGCTAGCGTGAATGGCAAGTTATCTTTGCTAAAGCCGTAACTACTACTTAGCGTTGCGGCGCTGAATGCGAGTCTTCTTAAGAAGTTTCTTATGCTTCTTCTTCGCCATGCGCTTGCGTCGCTTCTTGATTACGGAACCCATATGTCACGCTTTCTCTTAATCTCGTCTACACCAGGCAGGTGCAAGGTGGTTAGGTTACCTTGAAATGAGGTTAAAAATCGAAACGGTATCTCCGCTTACACCTGCAACAACGAGGCCCAGATCCTTCGAATATGCCATGGCACGTGGCAGTACGAGTGCAGCCGCGCTATACGCCCCCGTAATTGCACCTTTACTGTCAAAAGCAATAACTAATCCACTGGCACGCTTTGGATTCCATCCTGAAACATTTGTAATAACAGAGGTGGATGCAAAGAAGGAATAGTGAGATTTTGATGGGCCAACGGCATTGAAGACTGCACCCGTAGATGCAAAACGATATGTCCAGGTGGGCACAAAAGTGTTCGAAAACTTTGTTACTGAACTCTCGATCTTCTTACCAGTAATCACCTCGCCACCAAAGAACAAGGTGTTCGTCGCGCTTGACCAACTACGGCTCGCTTTTGCAGCCGAGCTTCTAATTACTTTAGAAATCTTTCCAGTTTTAGCAACGCTTGCAATAATTCCATCCCGCAGGCCTTGAACTTTCTTATCAAGAATTGTTTCAGTACTACTTCCGATAACTATTTGAGCGCCATCACTTATCCGAATAACTCCATCAAGTGTTGTATCTCTTGTTCCTATAAATATTGGAGTATTGCAAACTCCTGCGCTAGAACAATTAACAAGTATGCCCACATTGCCTTTTCCCACATTAGTAAGACCGGCAAGGCTTACTCCGGCATTATCAACTGCGATTGAGGTTATCAGCGCTGGATAATCCAATTTCAAATTAAAACTACTAAGTACATCTCCTTGAGGAGAAACTTTCCAGATTCCTACATAATTCATATCCTCACGAATTGGCTGAACTGGTTCATTGATTACTTCATCTGGATTCACCGAAGGAGTTACGGTTGCGGTTTCTACAGTCTGCGTCGGCGTAGGTGAAAACGAGCCGGCAATCCAAATGTTACCTGCTGCATCAGTTATTCCAGCAGTTGCAATCTCTTCTGCACCGGCATCTAATGAAAGTTTCCATTGTTGAATACCCGTTTTATCGATTGCTCGCACAAATGCCGCACTGCCTGATAGTTCAGAGGTTGAGCCAAAAATTACGATATTCGATTGAGAGAGAACTAAACCGGCAAAATCAATGTTATTTCCTACATCGGTAATAAATTTCAGTGGGGTAACACTAATTTTCTTTGGAGCAGCAATTGAAGTAGGGGCAAAGAGAATTGGTAAAACTAGAAGAATTGCGAGCAGTTTTTTCACAGAGCGACTAAGCAAGTTCAATAGAGCGATTTCGTGCCGATTCCATAGCTTGTCCGACAAGCTTTGATAAATCATTGGCGGAAAACGATGCAAGCGCTGCAGCTGTAGTGCCATTTGGGCTCGTTACGTTTTCACGCAAAGTAGTCGCACTCTTGCCAGATTCTTGAAGTAACTTTGCTGATCCCACAAAAGTTTGAACTGTCAGTTCTGTTGCAACTTCTTTGGATAGACCAAGTGCCATTGCACCGTCAATCATCGCTTCAACAAATGCAAAGAAATAGGCGGGTCCTGACCCACTTGTTGCCGTTACGGCATCTTGTAACTCTTCTTTTACTTCAACAACTTTTCCGGTTGCTGCAAGAAAGCCAGCAACAAAATCCTTATGAGTCGATGAGACTCCTGTGCCAACAGAAATTGCAGCCATTCCTGCGCCAACGAGTGTCGGTGTATTTGGCATTACCCGAATCACAGGTGTGGCACCACCTAGTCCTGATGTTATGAAATCGATTTTCTTGCCTGCTGCAAATGAAACAACAGTTGTAGATGCCTTCACGTATGGGCTGATTTGTGCCAAAACATCAGCCATATCCTGTGGTTTTACGACAAGGAGGAGGATGTCACTAGCTGAAACATTATTGGAGAGCTCTTCAACACTTATTCCGTAGCGAGATACAAGTTCATCTGCGCGATCAGTTCGCTTTTCAGAGATTGTGATCTCTTTGGCATTAACTCCATAAGAAATTAGTGCAGTAATTAGCGCCTCACCCATTACCCCTGCGCCGATTACTCCAACTTTCATGAGGTAAGAGTATCGAATGCATTTCTACGGATGTGCGTATTTCGGAGTAAACCCGTAGGCTCTGCCACTATGTCCGAGATAAAGCCAGGCTTTGCACGTGATTGGGTTGAATTCGCTGATCCCAATGATGCAGAAGGTATTTTCAAATGTGACCTCACATGGCTTACATCTTTCTGGACCTGTATTTATGGTGATGGCTGCCAAGGAGTATTCAAAAATCAACCTAATGCTGGTTGTTGCACTGAAGGTGCAATGTATTCAGATAAAGACGATGAGAATCGCGTTCAAAAAGCTGCAGCATTCCTGACTCCAGAGATGTGGCAGTTCTATGACGAGGCACGCCCAAAGAAAGCTGGCGGAGATTTACGTATTAGTGAAAAAGATGAAGATGATGAACGCAAAACTCGTCGCGTTGAAGGATCATGTATTTTTCTAAATCGAAAAGGATATGAGGCCGACGGTTTCACTGGATCATTTGGTTGCGTGCTTCACCACCTTGCGCAGAAGAAAAACATTCACTTTGTAGATACAAAGCCAGATGTTTGTTGGCAATTACCACTTCGTCGTAGTTTTGAAACTCGCGAAGTTGGAGAGCGTGAATATTCAGTTACTGTTATTGGTGAATATGAGCGCCTTGCATGGGGCGATGGTGGAGATGATTTTGATTGGTATTGCACAAGTAATACTGAGGCACATGTTGGAAGTGAACCTGTTTATATTTCTAACAAAGCCGAACTCATGGCCTTGATGGGTGATGGCGCATATGCAATCTTGGCCAAGCACTGTGATGCACGCATAGCTGGAATTCTCGATGCGCAGAAGCGTTCACTCCCCCTCTTTGTTATCCAACATCCCGCAACTCTGGCTGCACAGAAGTAAGCAATTCGCTCTAGGCTCTACCCATGGCCAAAGTTGAAAAAGATCCCTTCCGCTGTACGGAATGTGGTTGGAACTCACAAAAATGGGTCGGTCGTTGCGGTGAATGCCAAGCATGGGGAAGCGTTGAAGAAATTGCAGCGCCAAAGCGTTTATCACTTGTTCCTGGCGCAGTAACTCATAAAGCAACTCCTATTGGCGATGTTGATCTCTCTGCTGCAAGTGCAAAACCAACTGGTGTTTCTGAACTTGATCGCGTGCTTGGTGGCGGCTTAGTTCCTGGCGCTGCAATTCTTGTTGCAGGTGAACCGGGTGTTGGTAAATCAACGCTACTTCTAGCAGTTGCTGCGCAAACTGCATCACGTTCTATTCCGGTTTTATACGTCAGCGGTGAAGAATCTGCTTCACAAGTTCGCCTGCGTGCAGAACGCATCAAAGCAGTAGATCCACAGTTATTTCTTGCATCTGAAAATGATCTTGGCGCAGTTATTTCACATATTGATTCGGTAAAACCACAATTGCTCATCATCGATAGTGTGCAAACAATTGGAAGCGCTGCAGCAGATGGCGCTCCTGGTGGAGTTACTCAAGTTCGCGAAGTTGCCGGTGCGCTAATTCGTATCTGCAAAGAGCGCGATATAACTCTTTTATTAGTCGGACACGTTACAAAAGATGGATCTATCGCAGGCCCTCGTCTGCTCGAACATATTGTTGATGTTGTTCTGCAATTTGAGGGCGAGCGTCACTCTCGTCTTCGCTTGATTCGTGCAATTAAGAATCGTTTTGGTGCCAGCGATGAAGTTGGTTGCTTTGAACTTAGCGATACTGGAATTACAAGTGTTTTGGATCCAACAGGTTTATTTACATCACGCCATGCAGAACCAGTACCTGGAACCTGCGTAACAGTAACTCTAGAAGGTCGCAGACCATTACTGGCTGAAATTCAGGCACTTGTTAGCCAAGGTCGCGATAATGATTTTGGTAATGCACGTCGCGTTGTCAGCGGTTTAGATTCTGCACGCACATCCATGACACTTGCGGTTCTCGAACTTCGCGCAGCAATAAAAATTGGTGGCCGCGATGTTTATGCAGCAACGGTTGGCGGAATGAAAATGGCTGAACCTGCTGCCGACCTTGCACTCGCTCTCGCAGTTGCTTCCGCTGCAAAAGGATTAGCACTACCTGCAGACCTTGTTGCAATTGGTGAAGTTGGTCTTGCTGGTGAGATTCGCAAAATTAGTGGTGTAGACCGTCGCTTACAAGAGGCATTCCGACTTGGTTTCAAGCGCGCACTTGTCCCTGCAGGCTCTGATGTAAAAATTGCTGGAATGGAAATTGTTGAAGTATCGCGCCTTGATCAAGCGCTTCAAAGGGTAAAAATTTCAGGGGAATGAATTCGTTAGAAAAACCAATTACACAATGGTTTGCAAAAAATAAACGTGAACTTCCATGGCGGGCTACTACACCATGGGGTGTAATGGTGAGTGAATTTATGTTGCAACAGACACCTGTTGCGCGCGTACTACCTAAATGGATTGAATGGATGGAGCGTTGGCCAACGCCAGCAGAGTTAGCAAAAGCAACTCCTGCGCAAGTAATTACTGCATGGGGCAGGCTCGGTTATCCACGTCGCGCACTGCGACTACATGAGAGCGCGAAAATTATTGCTCGTGATTTCAACAATGAAGTACCAGAAAACGAAGAAGTTCTACGATCGCTTCCTGGGATTGGTGACTACACGGCAGCTGCAATAAGTGCATTTGCATTTGGCACAAATACATTAGTCATGGATGTAAATATTAGGCGCTTGTTAGTGCGCGTATTGGATGGTAAAGAACATCCAACTTCTAGCCCAACGGTGCGCGAACGAGAATCACGTTTATCTATTCTCCCCCGCGTAAACGCTGATAATTGGGCTGCTGCAACGATGGAACTTGGCGCACTTATCTGCACATCGAAGAACCCATCATGTAATGATTGCCCGGTAATTTCTCAATGTAAGTGGCGTAAGAATGGATATCCGCAAACAGAATTAGTTAGAAAATCACAAGATTGGCACGGAACAGATCGCAAATGTCGCGGAACTGTTGTGCAAGCACTTCGAGAAAATGAATCGCTTACACTCAGTGCAATCAAGAAATTGTGGCCAGAAGAGTCTCAAGTTGAAAAAGCTCTAGAGACACTTCTAGCGGATCACCTAATTGAAGAGCATTCACGCTCTCGATTTAGACTTCCTCAATAATTACGCAGTTGGCGCTTCCGCAAGATTTTCTGGTGAATCAGGCATAGTTGTCTTCGGCGCTCCCACGAATGTGAATTTCGCTTCTGCTCCTTCACCTTCAACATCTACAACAATAATTTCGCCGGCTTTAAGTTCGCCAAAGAGGATTCGCTCTGAGAGCGCATCTTCGATTTCACGTTGAATTGTGCGACGCAATGGACGAGCGCCCATAAGTGGGTCGTACCCACGAGCTGCAAGTAATTCCTTTGCAGCAGTTGTGAGTTCGATTCCCATATCTTTTGCGCGCAAACGCTCATCAAGGTTTGCAACCATGAGATCAACAATTTGAATAATTTGATCCTTCGTCAACTGGTGGAAGACGATGATGTCATCGATACGGTTGAGGAATTCTGGGCGGAAGTGAGTCTTGAGTTCATCACTTACCTTGCCCTTCATGCGCTCATAATTTGTTAGATCATCATCGCTATTTGCAAAGCCAAGACCGAGACTCTTTGAAATATCGCGAGTACCAAGGTTTGTAGTCATGATGATGACAGTATTTTTGAAGTCAACAGTGCGACCTTGCGCATCTGTTAGGCGACCATCTTCTAATACCTGTAAGAGTGAGTTGAAGATATCTGGGTGGGCCTTTTCAATTTCATCAAAGAGAACAACAGAGAATGGACGACGACGAACCTTCTCAGTGAGTTGTCCACCTTCGTCATATCCAACATATCCTGGAGGTGCACCGAAGAGTCGTGATGCGGTGTGACGCTCTGAATATTCAGACATATCAAGTTGAATAAGTGCATCTTGATCACCAAATAAGAATGAAGCAAGTGTTCGTGAAAGCTCCGTCTTACCAACACCTGATGGGCCAGCAAAAATAAATGATCCACCTGGGCGCTTTGGATCTTTCAATCCTGCGCGTGTACGGCGAATTGCTTGTGATAGCGCTTTGATTGCTTGGTCTTGACCAATAACACGGCGATGCAATTCATCTTCCATGCGAAGTAGTCGAGCAGTCTCTTCTTCAGTCAACTTGAATACTGGAATACCAGTTGATGCAGACAGTACTTGTGCAATAAGTTCTTCATCGACTTCAGTTACCTTGTCGAGATCAGTTGCTTTCCAATGCTTCTCTGCTTCTTGCTTCTCGATGATAAGTGTCTTTTCCTTATCGCGAAGTGATGCTGCAAGTTCGAAATCTTGGCCATCGATGGCTGATTCCTTCTCTTTGCGAGCGCTAGCAATTTTTTCATCGAATTCGCGAAGTTCTGCAGGTGCAGTCATACGCTTGATGCGAAGACGTGATCCTGCTTCATCAATAAGGTCAATCGCCTTATCTGGCAAGAATCGATCTGAAATATAGCGATCAGCCATATTTGCAGCAGCCGATAGCGCACCATCTGTAATAGATACGCGGTGGTGTGTTTCATAGCGATCGCGTAGTCCGCGCAAAATTTCAATTGTGTGAGCAACTGATGGCTCTTTTACTTGAATTGGTTGGAAACGACGCTCGAGTGCAGCATCTTTCTCTAGGTGCTTGCGATATTCATCAAGTGTTGTTGCACCAATTGTCTGTAACTCACCGCGTGCAAGCATTGGTTTCAAGATGCTCGCTGCATCAATTGCACCTTCTGCTGCTCCTGCGCCAACAAGTGTGTGAATTTCGTCAATAAATAGAATGATGTCGCCGCGAGTTTTGATTTCTTTGAGAACTTTCTTGAGGCGCTCTTCAAAATCTCCGCGATAGCGGCTACCTGCAACAAGTGCACCGAGATCGAGTGAATAAAGCTGCTTATCTTTCAATGTTTCTGGAACATCGTTTTTCACAATTGCTTGTGCAAGCCCTTCAACAACTGCAGTCTTTCCAACACCTGGCTCACCGATGAGAACTGGATTATTTTTTGTACGACGCGAAAGTACCTGCATCACGCGTTCAATCTCTGTCTCACGACCAATTACTGGATCAAGCTTTCCTTCACGTGCTGCTTGTGTGAGGTTGCGACCAAATTGATCAAGAACTAATGATGTAGATGGAGTTCCTTCAGCTGGACCATTTGAAGCAACTGCTTCTTTTCCTTGGTAACCAGAAAGTAATTGAATTACTTGTTGGCGAACGCGATTGAGGTCGGCACCAAGTTTTACTAATACTTGAGCAGCAACGCCTTCGCCTTCACGGATAAGTCCAAGCAAAATATGTTCTGTTCCGATGTAATTATGACCAAGTTGAAGTGCTTCACGAAGCGAGAGTTCCAAAACTTTTTTTGCACGAGGTGTAAATGGAATATGACCACTAGGTGCTTGTTGACCTTGACCGATAATTTCTTCTACTTGTGCGCGTACGCCCTCAAGTGAGATGCCCATGGATTCGAGCGCTTTAGCTGCAACGCCTTCACCTTCGTGAATGAGGCCAAGAAGTATGTGCTCAGTACCGATGTAATTGTGATTGAGCATGCGTGCCTCTTCTTGGGCAAGCACGACTACACGTCTAGCTCGGTCGGTAAAGCGCTCAAACATCGGCGGGCTCCTCATTCATGGTTCGTGGCTCTAAGCCTAATACCCACATGCATAGGCACGCGAGGCGGATAGCTTCTGACTTCTATAACCCCAGATATGGGCTACTTATGCCCGAGATATGGCTAAATCTAGAGTTTTTTGAGCATGCGGGTATTGCCCAATGTATTTGGCTTCACCGATTCGAGATCGAGGAATTCGGCGATACCGGCATCGTAGGAACGTAGAAGTTCGGCATATACATCGGGGTCAACTGGGGTGCCATCAATAATTTCAAATCCATGACGACCAAAAAATTGCGTTTCAAATGTTAAGCAAAAAATTCTTTTCACACCGATGTTTTTTGCACGTGCTGTTATCGCTTCCATAATTTGGTTGCCGATTCCAGTTCCCTGTAATTCTTCAGTTACTGCAACCGTGCGAACTTCTGCCAAGTCTTCCCACAGAATATGGAGTGCTCCACATCCCACAACTTCACCATCTTTTACTGCAACAGTAAATTCTTGAGTGCTTTCATAAAGAGTTACAGTTTCTTTTGAAAGCAATCGACC
>WLDA01000030.1 GCA_009705025.1 Actinomycetota bacterium
ATCTCGCACACCAGATCCAAATCGTTTAGTTCGTGTGTACAACACCTCTGCTGCAACGCTCAATCTTGTGCGTGCATTCACACAAGGTGGTTTTGCAGATCTTCGCCAAGTACACGAATGGAACAAAGGATTTATCCGTGACTCATCCGTTGGTGAGCGCTATGAGTTGATGGCTAATGAAATTGGTCGCGCTTTATCATTTATGAAATCTGCAGGAGTAGATCCTGAGGCTTTCAAGACAGTTGATTTCTACTCCAGCCACGAAGCGCTCATCCTTGAATACGAGAAGGCGCTAACTCGCATCGATTCGCGCACTGGCGATCCATATGATGTATCGGGTCACTTCATTTGGATTGGCGAACGAACTCGTCAACTAGATGGCGCACATGTTGATTTCGCATCAAAAGTGAAAAATCCAATTGGTATCAAGCTTGGACCTAAATCAAGTGTTGCAGATGCACTTGCTCTCATTGAGAAGTTAGATCCAAATCGCGAACCTGGTCGAATTACTTTAATTACTCGCATGGGTGCAGGAAAAATTCGCGAGGTATTACCGGCACTTGTTGAAGGTGTGACAAAATCTGGTGCGCAGGTTTTATGGGTATGCGATCCAATGCACGGTAATACCTATGAAGCCCCGACAGGTTATAAGACTCGCAGCTTTGATGATGTTATGGATGAAGTAAAGGGTTTCTTTGAAGTTCACAAGGCACTTGGCACTCATCCAGGTGGAATTCATATTGAACTTACCGGTGATGATGTCACTGAATGTGTTGGTGGTGGAGAGCAGATTTCGCATGAGGATCTTTCTACTCGCTATGAGACAGCGTGCGACCCACGACTCAATCATGCGCAGTCATTAGAGCTCGCATTTTTGGTTGCGGAGATGCTTCGCGACCGCTAATTTTATCTGCGTGACACTCCTTCTGACTTCTCACAAGTCGCCAATAGGAACTCTGAATATTATTGCTGATGAAGATATTGTTTTAGGTATAAATCTTTCAAATATCACAGCCCTGAAGGCCTCACTTGATAAAGATGATCAACTTCGTGAAATAAAGAGCGTAAAGGTAATTCCTAAGATAACTGAATTGCTCGATGATTATTTTGATGGAGATATCTCTGCAATCAACGCGATTAAAGTTCGCCAGCCAGGGGCTCATTTTTCACAAGCTGCATGGAAGGCTATGCGCAAAGTTAGTGCTGGAAAAGTTATCTCTTATGCAGATCTTGCATCTCGTGCGGGCAGTCCTGACGCAGTACGTGCAGCAGGAAGTGCGTGTGCAAAGAACGCGATTATGTTGGTAGTTCCATGCCACAGAATTGTAAAAACTGGTGGCGCGCTTGGAAATTATGCCTATGGTTTAGATAAAAAAGTATGGCTACTAAGCCACGAGGGCTTTCTTTAGAATTTCAATTGCTTCATCACACTGCGCATCATCAAAGTTCATGTGTGTAACTAAACGCGCATATTTTGGACCTAGTGCACTAATCAATAATCCTTGAGCCTTGCATCGTGTTGCAAGCTCAGCAGCTGATATTGGTAAACCTGATAGATCTAATCCGACGATATTCGTTACAACTGTTGCAGGATCAATAAGTGTTGAATCAACGCCAGAGAGTGCTACAGCTAATTTCTTTGCTCGACCATGGTCCTGGGCTAAGCGTTCAATATTGTTATCCAAGGCGTAATGACCAGCTGCTGCCAGAATTCCAATTTGGCGCATGCCTGCACCGTAGCGCTTACGCCATACGCGAGATTTTGTAATGCGTTCTTTCGTTGAAAGCATGATCGAGCCAACTGGTGCTCCAAGTCCTTTTGATAGACAGACACTGATTGTTTCGAAATATTTTCCATATTCAAGAAATGAGACGCCACTTGCAACATGGGCATTCCAAATTCGTGCGCCATCCAGGTGTAAATGCACCCCCAACTTTGTAGCACCGGCATGTAGTTCTTTTATTTGCTCAATTGGTTGAACTGTTCCGCCACCAAAATTATGAGTATTTTCAACAGCGATTGCTGTCGTAGAAACTAGGTAAGGACCTGAGTCTGGTCGTGCAATTTCAAGTGCATCGGATGCTTTGAGTAATCCATTGCGTGCCGGCCATGTGCGAGTTGTAATTCCGCTAAATACTGCAGCCGCACCTAATTCGGCGCGAACAATATGAGAATTTGTCTCCGCAAGTAATTCTTCACCGGGGGAGACTAATGAGCGAATAGATAATTGGTTTGCAAGTGAACCTGTTGGCGTAAATAGTCCAGCTTCTTTTCCAAAAAGTGTAGCAACTCGTTCTTCTAGTGAATTAGCAGTTGGATCATCGCCATAGACATCATCGCCAACTGGTGCGCCAGCAATTGCCTCGCGCATTCCTTGGTCAGGGACAGTAACGGTGTCAGAGCGAAGATCAATCATGTGGTGAGCCTATTTCTCTTCTCGTATAACAATCAAATACATGGCAACAATGACCATGATGCCACCAATTGAGCTTTGAAGACTCAGGCTTTCTCCGCCAACAAGAACAGCAAAAATTGCCGCGAAAACAACTTCCATCGTCAGGATGACTGCAACTTTTGTTGCGCTCATATGAGCCTGCGCCCATGTTTGGACTATGAATGCGATTGCAGTGGCAAATACCGCAGTAAAAATTACAACTGCCCACACGCCATCATCTGGAGGCAGCGAATAACCTTCGAAAGCAGAACCAATACCAGCGATGATGGCGCACATTGCTAACTGCACAACTGTCATAGCGTAGGTATCGCGGCCATTACTCCATCGACTTAGAGCAACAATATGTAGCGCAAATGTAATAGCGCTACCAAGTACGAGTAGTTCACCAAATCCAACAGACCATCCATGAATTGATAGAAGTCCAAGTCCGATTGTTGCAATCAATACACATGTCCATGTGAATCGAGAAACACGCTCTCTAAAAAATAGCGATGCAATCAATGGAGTCAGAACAATATACAAACCGGTAACAAAGCCGGTAATCGCAGCACCTGTGCGAGCAAGTCCAAGAGTTTGAAGAATGTAACCACTACCCAAGAAAAGGCCCGCCGCTCCGCCGCGAAGTAAAAGGTCTTTGGTAAAAAACTGGATTACCTTCGGTTTGATCGCAACCATAACAATGACTGCTAAGCCAAAACGTGTAAATAGAAAGTTATTTACAGTCTGTCGCTCGATAGCATCTTTCATCACAACAAATGAAAAACCCCAAGCAATAGAGACTGTGAGCAAGGCCCACGGAGCCATTTTGAGCTTGTAGGCGTGTCTTGCTGTGCTCATTTAGAATCTCGCAACTCTTTGAGCAATTCAATTTCAGGTCCATGTGCAGGTTCCATACCAGGAGTTTCAAGAATCAATGGAACATTTTTGACTGCAGGGTGGGCAAGGAGTTCTCTAAATGGTTCTACGCCAATTTTTCCTTGACCGATATTTGCATGACGATCCTTGAGAGCGCCACATACATCCATCGAATCATTTGCATGAATGAGCTGGAATCTTTCAATGCCAGCAATTTCTATGAGCAAATCAATCGTCTCTGTCATTCCGCCCTTTTTTGCAATGTCGTGACCTGCAGCAAAGACGTGGCATGTGTCGAGACATATTCCAACTTTTGGATGGTATTCGAGCGCTTTGAGGTAATTTTCCAAATCATCTAACTTCTTTACTAAAGATTGCCCTTGACCTGCAGTTGGCTCGAGCAATAATAATGGCGCATCGTCACCTAGTGCATTGAGCACTGGCATCATTCCCTCATGAATCTGCTTCCATGCATTGTCAACATGGTCCTCATTGACAGCAGAGCCTGTATGAATAACAACTCCTCGGGCTCCAACTTCTGCTCCGCGCTTTAAAGAGTAAGCAGTTGATGCAAGTGAATTTACATATGTATTTTCGGTAGGTGAACCTAAATTGATTAGAAAAGATGCATGCACATATGTATAGATATCTAGTTCTGCAGCCTTTGTACGAAACTCTTCATCTGCTTCTGGGTTAGGTGTTGATTGCGCCCACCCCCGAGGATTTGAAGCAAAAATTTGAATTGCATCGGCGCCAATAGTTTGTGCATACCCAAGGGAGCGTTTGACCATTCCACCAGAAGTTGGAGTGTGTGCGCCTAGCCGTGTTTTTGGTTTAGCTGCTGGAGACATTTGCTTACCCTACTGTGATGACCACCGTGCTGCCACGTTTTACCTTCGTTCCAACTTTAGGGGCAACATTTGTAACACTCTTCACACTCTTTTTGCCCATTTTCTTCACGGTGACTTTGAGTTCTAGATCCTTGAGAGCCTTGACGGCCTTTGATTCGGCAAGTGAGTAAACATTTGGAATATATACATATTGCGAACCTTTGGAAATTACGAGGGTGACTTTCGTACCTTTATCAGCAGGTGTAGTGCCATCCGGGTTCTGTGAAATTACTCCGCCAGATAAAACACTTTCATTGAACTCATACGTTGAAAGGACATCAAATCCCGCATCCGTCAATTCGTTGAGCGCCTGTTCACCACTCTTACCGAGATAAGAGGCGAGAGCAACTTTCTCAATTCCTTTACTCACAACAATATTAATTACGGTATTTCTCTTTACCGATTCACCACTTACTGGAGATGCAGCAATAACAAAACCTGCAGGAATGCTCGAACTAAAGCTCTCCGTCAATGAACCAAAGCGAAGTGGATATTTCTCGATAGCTTTTTGTGCAGCCTCCGGTGTTAGCCCCTGAAGATTCGGCACTGTATATCGCTCAGGACCTTTTGAAATAGTAAGTTTTACGGATCCGCCCGCTGCTACTCGACCACCTCCTGCAGGATCGGAAGAAATAATCTTTCCTTTTCCTATTTCTTCATCATAAATTTTCTGACTTACTTCGGCAGTTATTCCTAAAGGTGAGAAGGCATTTGTTGCATCATCGAGCGTTCCACCAACTACAGATGGGACTACCACTCGTGAACCAGGTCCAACAAGTGCGTACCAACCGCCAATACCAATCGCAACTGCCAAGAAAAATGCAATCCATCTATTTCTGCGAACGCGCCTACTAGTTTTCCTCTTCTTCGCGCGAGTTGCAGCGGTAGATTCTTTCGGAATTGATTCTTCTCTAATCGGCTCCTTTTTCTTTTCGCGTTTGTTTTCTTTTTTCGTTGGAACAGGGAGATCAAGTTCTAAACTCATTTGATTTCTTGAAGGATCAATTACTCCTAGAATTTTCTGTAATTCAGTGAGGAATTCAGCGGCATCACGTGGGCGATCATCTGGATTCGAACTTGTGGCACGAAGAATGAGTGCGTCCAGTGCAGGAGGAATATCTTTTCGCTTCGTACTTACCGCAGGTACTTTTTCATTGACATGCATATAGGCAATTTGGATAGGAGTCTCACCCGGGAAAGGTTTTTCTCCTGTGAGCATTTCGAAGGCAACGATTCCTGCTGCATACACATCGCTACGGGAATCTGCCACGCCTCGCTGCACCTGTTCAGGGGAGAGGTATGAAACGCTACCTAAAATAATGCTGGATTCTGCAGTCATAGTTGTCCCAAGGAGAGTCCCACGCGCTAATCCAAAATCAGCAATCTTTACTCGACCCTCTTTAGAAATCAAAATATTTTCAGGCTTGATATCGCGGTGAACAATTCCTATTCGATGTGAAGCAGCGAGTGCACTCAAAATAGGAGTGAGATAATTAAGGGCATCTTTTACATCAAATCGACCACGTTCAAAAATAAAGTCACGAAGAGTATGGCCTTCAATTAGCTCCATAACTAAAAAGACCGCAGGTGCTCCGCTTTGATTCCAACCTTGATCTTGTACAGCAACAATATTGGGATGCGATAGTGCCGCAGCAGCTTTTGCTTCACGAATAAAACGTCCAACAAATTCTTCATCTTGGGCTAAATGAGGATGCATAATCTTGACCGCAACCTTGCGATCTAATCGCGTATCGAGTGCTTCATAAATAACAGCCATGCCACCGTTAGCGATCTGGCGAATGAGCTGATAACGCCCATCAATGAGTTCGCCGGTGAGGTCTGACATGTATGAGATTTTAGAGAAGAAGGCGTTCGAGTATGCGATGGGCGCGCCCAATATTGCTATGTACTCAGTATAAATTGCGCACTTTCTCGCGTTTCATCTGAAGTGAAATATATCTCTTGGTCTATCAACCACTGTTTCATATGAGATTCAATCTCTTCGCCATCTCGGGCGATAACTCTTTCGATCCCAATTGTGCGGTCAACTTCTATCCAGATCGTAGTAGTTGCACTATTTCGAACAATTTTACGAGCACTTCCAACTCCTTCGAGAATAAGAATTTGAGATGGCTTCAGATCGCGCGTATGTGAATAATTCTGTGCATTCCAATCAAATTGAGGAAGAGCATAAATCTGCAATTTTCTTTGGGCTTCAATTATTTTTGAAAGCTGCTCGCTGAGATTCTCTCCGAGAGCATCGTTCCATCCGTTATACAGGTCATCCATATGCACCACATCAACAGAAAATCGAGAGGAAAGAGCCTGTGATATTTGCAAGGCAAGCGTCGTTTTCCCAGCTCCTGCGGGACCATCAATTGCGATGATGTGAGTTTTTCCAACCTTTGAAGGGCTGGCACATAAATCAGTGAGAGCTGCTACGAGATTCATACCAATTCTTCCACCCAATTATCGCAATTACTGTAAAGATGAAATAGAGCAATGATGTAAACCAGTAACCCTGTTGAGCATAGAGAGCAGTTCCGACGGCATCAACAACAAGCCACAGTGGCCAACTTTCATATTTTTGTAAGACCATCAAAATTTGAGCAACAAGGGATCCAACAAAGAGAAAAGAATCAACCCATGTGGCCGCTGCGCCAATTCGTGACAGCAAGGGAGCAAGTGCTATCCATCCCAGAATGAGTCCGAGGAACCAATAAAAACGAAGTCGATTAGAAAGTTTTCCTGGTTTAGCACCGCTTGGTTCCCAATCTAGCCACCCGAGTACTGCTGCAATAACAAAAACAATTTGAAGAGCGGCGCTTCCCAATAAATTTGCCTGATAGAAAAAAACTCCATATAAGGTGCTACTCAAAGCCCACCACGGCCAAGTTATTCTCTTTCGTGTAGTCCCGAGCCAGACTCCGATTAGTGAAGTGAGAGCGGCAATAGTTTCAAGAATAGAAACTTGGTAACCCCATGCTGTAAACAAAATAGTAGACATCACAATTCCTTCCACATCCGCATTACCGGACGGGTCAAGCGGTCGATCTGAATTTCAGACCCTCTCAGCCTTGTGGGCTCCCGCGTTTATAACTCTATCGAATCAATTCAAAAAGTGCGCGTTCTGCCTTGAATAGGGAAGAATATATTTATGCTGAAGTGGAGTTACATGGCCATGCTGGTCTTCACGATATTCGGCTCTTTTTGGTTAGAGATTGCTCTACGCGTTCGAGTACTTGCACGATTCAAAAGAGTGCTTATGAGTATCGCGCCAATTGCATTTCTATTTCTCTGCTGGGATGCCTATGCCATCGCTAGTGGGCACTGGTATTTCGATTCAAGAAAAATACTCGGCATCTTTGGCCCATTCGATATCCCGTTGGAAGAATTTCTATTTTTCATCATTATCCCAATTGCGGGAATTATGACAATTGAAGCGGTGCGAAGAGTAAAAACACATTGGATAGTTGGGGATGAGAAATGACTTATACCCAGATTGCTCTTCTCTCATTTGTACTTTCAATCGCTTTTGACTTGAGAGTCACAAAAATTCATCTATTTACTCGCAAGGTTTTCTGGACTTCTTACGCCATCATCCTTCCTTTTCAACTACTCACCAATTGGTGGCTCACATCGCGCAATATTGTTATGTACAAATCAGAGTCAATCATTGGTCTACGCATCGCCTCAGCACCAGTTGAGGATTTATTTTTTGGTTTTTCTCTTTTGCTCAGTGTCTTATCACTCTGGATATATATCGGCAAGAAGAATCAGCGAGCTTGAATCGCTTTCACGTAGGCTTTTGATGCAACACGGGCACGTCTGGCAATTGAAGTCTTAGCCCTCTTGTTGAAGATCTGATAATCAATCTTTTCCACTTCATCAACTATTCCGCAGTACAACTCACTCGCAGCTTCTATACATGGACGACTCGATGGCGCTAATTCTTGAATACCAGGAGTCGCTTCTTTCTGTAGTTGTCGAACGCGTGCGATTTGAAATTTGAGAGCTTGAATGATTTCAGGAGTTAGAACTCTTCTTTCGAGCAATTCTCTATCTACTCCGAAAGAGGCGAGTTCATCAAGAGGTAAGTAAACGCGCCCTCTATCTAAATCTTCGCTTACATCGCGAATAAAATTTGCTAACTGAAATGCGATTCCTAGTTTTTCTGCAGGCTCGTATGCCTCATCCGAAAGCGGCCCAAGGATGGGAACCATTTCTAAGCCGATTACTGC
>WLDA01000031.1 GCA_009705025.1 Actinomycetota bacterium
ATTCGGTAATCCGACAATTCCAATTGAGAGGCTCACAAGGGGTAGAGCCTACGCGTGATTGTCAGTGGTTCCTGCCACGATAGCGCTATGTCAGCGCAGGGAGTGACCCTTCTAACCCTAGTAATAGGTATATCTATCGGGATTCTCATCGGAATCCTTATTTCGCGTCTTCGCAATCAGGGCAATGGCGCATCTAGTGCAATGGCTCAAGGCGAGATCGCATCACTTACTAAACAATTAGAAGAACTTCGCAAACGCGAAAATGAAACAGTGCGATTTGATGAAGCGCTCAATGATGTCAAAGCGCGCATGGCAACTCTGACAACGCAGACACAAGATGCCGAAGTAAAGCGCGCAGCATCTGATTCAGCGATCAAAACTCAGATTGAATCAATGCGCACGGGTAATGAATCACTTGTCAATATTGCAACAAAGCTAGAAGGCGCACTCTCTAACTCACAATCACGTGGAAAGTATGGAGAAGCACATCTTGAAATGATTTTGGAGAAGGCAGGAATGCTTGAAGATGTTCATTATCAACGTCAAGAATCTTCGCGCTCGCAAGGTGGCGATGGACTTCGCCCAGATATAACTATTTCAATTCCTGGTGGTTCGCGAATATTTATCGATTCTAAATTTCCATTCCAGCGCTTCCTCGAAGCAATCGATGAGAAAGATGAGGAGAAGCGCGCAGCCTTTATGGCACTCCATGCAAAAGATTTACTCAAGCATGTCGATGATCTCTATAAGAAGGAATATCAAGGAGTTTCCGACTCCCCTGACTTTGTAGTTCTATTCGCTCCTTTTGAATCAATACTTTCAGAAGCCCTTCGCGCAGATCCACAATTTCTCAATAAGACATTTGAAAAGAATGTAACAATCGCAACTCCAACAACAATGTTGGCACTGCTGCGCACTGTCTTTTACTCATTTGGTCGCCATGACCTTGCAAAAAATGCCGTTGAGATTCAAGGTGTTGCTACTGATTTCCTCAAGCGCGTTGGCATGCTCCACACAAAGCTGACCACTCTCGGAGATCGCATCAAGAGTGCAGAGCGTGCATATAACGATGTTCTTGCAACGGCTGAATCAAATGTGCTTGTTCCGGCGCGAAAAATGAAGGGTCTTGGGGTTTCTAGTGGAAATAACACTTTGGCTCCCATTGCTAATATTGATGATGAGGTTCGCGCTATAAAAGGTGCCAATCTTGAGATTGATTACATTGATGCAGAAGAAATTGAAGAGGATGAAAAGTAATGAGTGCAACAACAGCGACAAAGCCATTAATTCAAGGCCCAGGCCTAAAAGCTCCGGGCATCGTTGTTATGCAATTTTTCTTCATTGCACTCTTTACTCTCATTGAGCTTGTTTTTAGAAGCGGCGTAGGAATTGTTACTGGTATTGCAATTTGCGCAGCACTCTATGGCGGACTTCGATTCGGCAGGCCAGGAACTACATATGTCAGTGTTGTAACTCCACCTATTGCTTTTGCAGTCTCACTTTTTGCACTCACACTTATCTTTGATGGCTTCAAACCTTCACGAGTTGGAATTGATGTCATTGCAGGCCTTGCAAGTGAGGCCCCATTTCTCATTATTAGTGCGCTCTATGGGTGGTTTATCTATTTCAATGAGAAGGCAAAAACACGCCCTTCGCGCAAAAAATCTGCATAACGCTTAGAGTAGGGGCGTGCTAACGCCTGAGATCAAACGTGCTAGAAATGCAATTCTCATTGGATATATTTCAAATGGGGTTGCGCTCGGTTCTTTTATTGCACGTATTCCAGATTACAAAAGAATTCTTGGCGTAACCGATGGCGGTTTAGGTTCAGCGCTTATCTTTGGTTCAATCGGAGTTGTTTTATCACTTGGGCCTGCCGGTAGATACTCGGCTAAATTTGGAAGTAAACCACTCATTGTTGGTTCAGCAATTGGCGTTGGAATTACTATCCCTGGGCTTGGACTTCTTTTCAATATTTACACACTTGCGATTGCACTATTTATATGGGGAATTACATTAGGTGTTCAAGATATTTCGCTATCGGCCCACGGTGTTGCACTTGAGCAACAATCTGGAAAAAAGATGCTCAGCACAATGCATGCAATGTATTCACTCGGTTCAATCATCGGCGTTGCTTCCGGTGGTGTCATTGCTCAACTAGGCATTACACCCCTTGCGCATTTATCAGTTATCGGTGTTCTACTTGTACTTAGTGCATTTCTTATCAATCCACTCTTATTGCCAGCGAGCATGGATCAACATAATCCTGATGGTCACAAACGAAATCGCAAACGTCCAAAGATTTTCTGGATTCTTGGCTTACTAGGAATATGTGCAGCAATTAGTGAAGGCGTTGCAAGTGACTGGGGTGGAGTTCTTGCACGCGACACATTTGGTGCATCTCCATTTGTTTCGGCAATGCCTTACGCACTCTTTTCTGCACTGATGGTTATTGGTCGACTATCAGGTGACAAACTCTCTCGCCGCTTTGGAACATCACGCTTACTCACTGCTGGCGGACTTATTGCAGGCATTGGATTATCGGCTGGAATGCTAATGAATAACATTCAAGGCGTATTCCTTGGTTGGTTCTTCTTAGGCGTTGGCGTTAGTGCAGTGATTCCACTTCTGATGAGTGCTGCAGGTGAAATTGCATCAAAGCAATACCCTGACAGGATTGCACCTTCTGAAGCCGTTGCGATGATTGCTGGAATTTCTTATTTTGCATTTATCGCAGCGCCACCGCTGATTGGATTTTTATCCGATCAAATTACTCTGCGTTTAGCACTCTTTGTACCTGCTGGATTAGCGCTGATGATGGCTTATGGCGCACGGTATGCACGAAGCAGCGATCACTAATTTATTTAGCTTCTGCTGCTTTCATATCTTTGCGAAGTTCAGGTGGCAATGAGAAGAGCAGTGATTCCTCCATTGCAGTAACAGTTTCAACATCACCAAAACCACGCTCTGCAAGCCATGTGAGTAAATCATTGACCAAAATTTCAGGAACAGAGGCACCGCTAGTTACGCCAATTGTCTCTACGCCTTCGAGCCATTCATCTTTCGCCTCTGCTGCAAAATCGAGTAGATATGCATTTGGTGTTCCATACTCTTTAGCAACTTCAACTAATCGAACCGAATTTGATGAATTAGTAGAACCGACTACAAGGACAAGGTCTGCTTGGGGTGCGATTGCTTTGATGGCTTCTTGACGATTCTGAGTTGCATAACAAATATCATCACTAGGTGGATCTTGAATCTGCGGAAAGCGCTCTTTGAGAATAGCAACTGCATCTAAAGTTTCATCAACACTCAATGTTGTTTGTGATAACCAAACAAGTTTCTTGCCTTCAGTTGGAACAACAGTACGTGCACCATCGAGTCCATCGATGACACGAACCTTCCCAACTGCTTCGCCCGCAGTGCCTTCCACTTCTTCATGGCCATGGTGGCCAATCAATAAAATTTCAGCATCTTCACTAGCAAATCTCTTCACTTCATTATGAACTTTCGTAACCAACGGACAAGTCGCATCAATTGTTTTCAGATTTCGTGCTGCTGCCTCTTCGTGAACAATTGGTGCAACACCATGAGCTGAGAAAACTACTGTCTTGCCCTCTGGAACCTCATCGGTCTCATCGACAAAGATTGCTCCGCGTGCTTCTAGCGTTGCCACAACATGTTTGTTGTGAACAATTTGCTTACGGACGTAAACAGGTGCGCCATAGAGAGCCAGTGCTTTTTCCACCGTGATAACAGCGCGGTCAACGCCCGCGCAATATCCGCGAGGCGCAGCAAGGAGAACTCTCTTAGCCATGGGGCGAGTCTATTAGGCTCATCTCATGTTCGAAACTTCAAGTGATGCTCCCGCCCCTGTGCGCGTGGTCACTGAAGCAATTAAGGATTACGTAGATCGCTTAGGGCCAATTTGGGTCGAAGGCGAAATATCCGAACTCAATGAACGCAGTGGCACGATGGCATTTATTCGCCTGCGCGATACCAGTGTTGATATGTCTTTATCGGTTATGTGCCATAAATCTGTATTGGCATCAGTGCAACCGCTTCCACAAAATGCTCGTGTAGTTTTATTTGCAAAAGCTTCTTGGTATACAAAAAATGGATCACTGACTTTATCCGCGCGCGAGATTCGACAAGTTGGTGTCGGTGAATTATTAGCGCGACTAGAACAGCTCAAAAGCCTACTTGCAGCTGAAGGACTCTTTGATTCTGATCGCAAAGTTGCACTTCCGCTACTTCCGCGCAAAGTTGGTCTTATTTGTGGACGCAATACCGATGCAATGAAAGATGTTGTTGAAAATGGAAAACGTCGTTGGCCAATGGTCGAATTTGAAATTCGCGAAGTCACGGTGCAAGGCGCAGCAGCCGTCTCTGAAGTTTCGGAGGCGCTTCGTGAATTAGAAGCGGATAAAGATGTCGATGTCATCATCATTACTCGTGGCGGCGGCTCTTTTGAAGATCTACTTCCCTTTAGCGATGAAGGTCTAGTTCGTTTAGCCGCTTCATGTGAGACTCCAATAGTTAGCGCTATTGGCCATGAAAAAGATGCACCGCTGCTTGATCTTGTTGCAGACTTTCGCGCATCAACTCCAACGGATGCAGCAAAACATGTAGTACCTGATTTAGCTGAAGAACTTGCCCTCATTGAGCAGTTACGAAATAGAACTCGTCGGCGCATCATGACTATGGTCGAACTAGAAAGTACACGTATAAAGAATTTGCATGATCGACCAGTAATGAAAGATCCATCATTACTTATTACCTCGCGCGCAGAAATTATTACTGCTCTTCGTGATCGCTCAAGCCGCTCATTCAAAGAGAGTTTGAAACTAGCGAAAGAAGAGCTCAAGCAGATTCGTGCACGAGTTCGCTCGCTCTCGCCACAAGCAACTTTGGACCGCGGATATTCAGTCGTGCAATTAGCCTCAGGTGAAATTGCGCGTGATCCAAAGAAACTCAAAGCCGGCGAACTCTTGCGAATTCGTTTAGCAATGGGTGAGACTGAAGCCACAGCAACTGGAGCGCACTAAGGGAGTAGATTTATCACATGAGCGCTGAGAAGAAATTGTCATATGAAGCCGCCCGAGATGAATTAGCGGAAGTTGTTGAAGCCCTCGAATCGGGAAGTGAAACTCTTGAAGAATCTCTCAAACTTTGGGAGCGCGGTGAAGAGCTTGCAAAGATTTGTCAGGAATGGCTCGATGGTGCACGCAAGAAACTCGATGCAGTAAAGCCAGCAAAGTAGAGAACACATGTCACCAACATTTTCATACTCTGACCTTCTGCCAATAGGCGCTGATACAACTAAGTATCGAAAGATCGGTAATGAAGGTGTTAGCACGATCAAGCTTGGTGATAAAGAGTTTTTACAGATAGAGCCAATTGCACTCGAAAAACTAACTGAGACTGCGCTTCACGATATTTCTCATTATTTGCGCCCAGCACATCTTCAACAATTAGCAAATATCATTAGTGATCCAGAAGCTTCCCCTAACGACAGATTTGTTGCAATTGATTTACTCAAGAATGCAAATATTTCAGCCGGTGGAATTTTGCCAATGTGCCAAGACACAGGAACAGCGATTGTCATGGGCAAGAAGGGTCAATATGTATTGACCACTGGCAAAGACGAGGAAGCAATTTCTCAAGGAATTTATGATGCTTACACAAAACTCAATCTTCGTTATTCACAGATGGCACCTATTACAACCTGGGAAGAGAAGAACACAGGCAATAACTTGCCCGCTCAAGTAGAAATTTATGCCGATTCTGATCACGCTGATGAATACAACTTTCTATTTATTGCTAAAGGTGGCGGAAGCGCTAATAAATCATTTTTATACCAAGAGACAAAGGCAGTACTAAATCCAACATCGCTAATGAAATGGCTCGATGAGAAGTTGCGCTCTATTGGTACCGCTGCTTGTCCTCCGTACCACTTAGCAATCGTCATCGGTGGAACAAGTGCTGAGCACACTGTAAAGACTGCAAAATTGGCATCGACTAAATATTTAGATTCACTTCCAACATCAGGTGATGCTGCAACTGGCCACGGTTTCCGTGATATCGAACTTGAAGAAAAAGTCTTAGAACTCACTCGTACCCTTGGTATTGGCGCACAATTTGGTGGAAAGTATTTCTGTCACGATGTTCGAGTAGTTCGTCTTCCACGCCACGGTGCGTCTCTTCCTATTGCGATTGCAGTCTCATGTTCTGCTGACCGCCAAGCGAAGGCAAAGATCACAAAAGAGGGCATTTTCATTGAAGAATTAGAACGCGATCCTGCCCACTTCTTGCCAGATACAACTGATCAACATTTAGGTGAGAATGCAGATGTTGTGAAAATTGATCTCAACAAATCTATGGATGAAGTTCGCGCGGAACTTTCAAAGCATCCAATCAAAACTCGACTCTCACTCACTGGCACAATCGTTGTCGCTCGAGATCTTGCTCATTCACGAATCAAAGAGATGCTCGATGCTGGCAAGCCATTGCCTCAATACCTCAAGGATTACGCGGTGTATTACGCAGGTCCTGCTAAAACTCCTGAGGGATATGCATCCGGATCGTTTGGTCCAACAACGGCTGGACGCATGGATTCTTACGTTGAACAATTCCAAAGTGCAGGCGGCTCATATGTCATGCTCGCAAAAGGAAATCGTTCAAAGGCTGTAACAGATGCATGTAAATCACATGGTGGTTTTTATTTAGGTTCTATTGGTGGACCTGCTGCCCGCCTTGCACAAGATTGCATCAAAAAAGTTGAAGTCTTAGATTTCGAAGATTTAGGAATGGAAGCAATCTGGAAAATTGATGTTGTAGATTTTCCAGCATTTATTGTTGTAGACGATAAAGGAAATGATTTCTTTGCCGAGACAAGTAAGCCAATGAGTATTGGATCTCGACCAGCCTAATTTTTAGTAGAAGCGGTGGCTCTTCCACTTAGCCCATGCTTTACATGGGGTGTCATAACGAATATCGATATATCGAATTCCCCATCGAATCTGTGTCACTGGGTTTGTTCGCCAGTCAGTTGCAATAACTTCCATCTTCACTGCAGGCAGTGCCTGGGCAATTCCATGAGCGCCTGAGCGATAATTATGAGCCTTATAATTCCAGTGACTCTCCTTCATCCAAAGGCGATTAAGGCAGGAATATTCTTTTTCGTCATAGCCATATTCATCTATGAGGATTGCCTTGGCAACTTTCTTTGCACCCATTTGTGTCCGAGCCATCTCAACTTGCTTACTCACATTTGAAACAAGAGCTAACTCGCTAGAAAAGAGCGAACTTTTTGCCGACGCTTTCAGACTAAATCCCCCGTAAAGGACATCAGTGCTATTGGGAGTCGCAGCAAATGCGCGCTCCTCCAGTTGATCGGGCAGAGCTAGGTGAGTCGTCATTGGGAACTCAAGGCCATAGGCACTTGGTTGGGCCGTTGCCAAGAAAAGCATGGAGGCAATAACGATCCATGGTGCTACGTACTTGCTCTTTAGCTTCTTCACTACCTCCTCCTTCCTTCTCACCCTCAAAATTTCCCCAAGCCCTCATCGCCTCATTTCCGAGTGGATAGAGGCGCAAGGCACGGGGGAAGGTCTTTAGAGTGGCAAAACGGGGGCTCTCGGGCAAATCTAAATAGGCGCGAGTCACTTATTTTAAGGATTCACAGGAACTGTGGATAGGTAAAAGTGCAGGTCAGCACCTATGGAATGGAAAATGTCCGATTTGTCGCTGTGACATTTCTCTTTTTGCTAAACGGGGCCAGGACCCTCCAACATTTCGGTAACAAGGGCGGCAATCGGCGAGCGCTCGCTACGGGTCAAGGTGACGTGGGCAAAGAGTGGGTGTCCTTTGAGGGTTTCGACAACGGCGACCACGCCATCGTGGCGGCCGACTCGCAAGTTATCGCGTTGGGCAACATCGTGGGTCATGATGACTCGAGATCCTTGGCCAATTCTGGAAAGGACGGTGAGCAAAACACCGCGTTCTAGAGATTGGGCCTCATCAACAATGACATAAGAGTCGTGAAGTGATCGGCCGCGGATATGGGTCAGTGGCAAAACTTCTATGAGGCCACGATCAATAATTTCATCGATGACGGCTTGGCTAACAAGGGCGCCTAAAGTGTCAAAGACAGCTTGGGCCCACGGGGACATTTTTTCGCCTTCACTGCCGGGCAGGTATCCGAGCTCTTGCCCACCCACTGGATAGAGAGGTCGGAAGATCACAACTTTTTTATGGAGGCGCTTTTCCATTACCGCTTCGAGTCCGGCGCACAACGCGAGCGCACTCTTACCTGTTCCCGCGCGACCGCCGAGGGAGACGATGCCAATTTCATTATCGAGCAAAAGATCGAGTGCAATTCTCTGTTCGGCGCTTCTGCCATGAAGGCC
>WLDA01000032.1 GCA_009705025.1 Actinomycetota bacterium
AAATTACAGCGAAAATAATCGCAATGGGTGGAACATGTACCGGCGAGCACGGAATTGGCGCTGGAAAGATTGATGACTTAGTAGTTGAGACTGGTCAAAGCGCAGTCAACGTTATGAAATCAATAAAAGCAACACTTGACCCAAACGGTATTCTCAACCCAGGCAAGATTTTCAGATAACGACTAGAGCGAATGAGAGAAAAATGAAAAAACTCAGTGAAGTAAATCTAAGTTCGCTCCCGCAAGGCTTCATGTGGGGCGCCGCAACCGCATCCTTTCAAATTGAAGGTGGTTACGCATCAGGGGATCGCGGTCGTTGCATCTGGGATGACTTGTGCGATGTCCCTGGAGCAATTAGTGATGGAACAAAAGATTGTGTTGGTGTAGAACACCTAACTCACTTAGAAGAAGATTTAGATCTAATCAAATGGATGAACCTTGATACTTACAGATTCTCATTTTCTTGGCCACGAGTTCAGCCAACTGGATCAGGTGAATTCAGCGAAAAAGGAATGCAGTTTTATGACCGCTTAGTTGATGGACTTCTTGCCCGTGGAATTATTCCTAATGCAACGCTTTATCACTGGGATTTACCAAGTGAGCTCCAAACCATTGGGGGATGGGCTAACCCAGTTGTCGTAGATAAATTCGTTGCGTATGCAGAAAAAATGGCAGAGCGTTTTGCTGATCGCATTACATATTGGGCGACTTTCAATGAACCATGGTGCACAACGTATTTGGGTAACACCATTGGAGTTCACGCACCTGGAATTAAAGACCTACCAACAACTGTAAAGGTTGCTCACCAACTCGTGCGCGCTCATGCACTTGCATCTAGTGCAATCAAGAGAAAAGCTCCTAAAGCAAAAGTTGGTGTAGTTCTCAATCTTGGAGACCAAATTCTTCTGGGAGATTCAACTCCGCAAGCGCAAAAGGATTTGCAAACGGTAGATGGATTAGTAAATCGCTGGTGGTTACAAGGAATGCTGCAAGGTAAATATCCGGTTGATATTCTCGACATATTTGAAGAACTCACAGGAATCCGACCTGATGAAAAAGAAATTGCAGATACATCTCATGGCCGCGATTGGGTAGGACTCAATTATTACCAAGCGGGAGTATTCAAAGCCGCCGATACTGGAATAGATGTTCATCCAGGAACGAAAGCTATTGACGGTGCACTATTTGGAAATGAGGTCACAGATATTGGGTGGTCATGGACTCCAGATGGCTTCAATAAGACTCTTCATTACATCAACAACATGTTCCCGCAGATTCCAATTCTGATTACAGAAAATGGTGCTTGTTATAACAATGAACCTGGAACAGATGGAGAAATTCACGACGATAAGCGTGAAGAGTATTTATCTCTTTATATAAGTGCGGCAGTACGAGCACGCAGTGAAGGTGTTAATTTAGTTGGATATTACGTCTGGTCCCTTCTCGATAATTTTGAATGGTCATTTGGTTTCTCAAAGCGCTTCGGAATCGTATTTGTAGATCTCGAGACAATGAAGCGCACTCCAAAGCAAAGTGCTCATAGTTACCGAGCGATGATCCAAAAATAGAATGTCTCTAGATTTAGTTTCACGAGTAACGTCTGTTTTTCGTGCATACGCCGCGGGAGATGCATTTGGAGTTGCTCATGAATTTTTGGAAATTCCAATCACTCCGGTTGAGAACGTTCTTTTGGAAAAACAAGGTTGGCCATATGGGGGAGTTAGTGATGACACGATGCTCACTCTGCTTACTGTTCTTACGCTCTCGCAGGATTCTCCAGAGCAAGCATCACAAAAATTCTTGAGTGAATTACGGGCAGCACTTCCACATTTGCGTGGGCTCGGTCCGACGACAAAAGCAGCACTAGGTCTAGAGGTAAACGCTCACGAAACTCATTTAGTGGGAATGACCAATGGAGCCATGATGAGGTGTGCTTTGAGTGGAATGGGATTTAGCGCTGGGGAAAATTTAGAACGAGATGAATGGATCAGAGCGCTAGCAAGTACAACTCACACATTTGAAAGTGCGGTTACTTGTGCTCAATTAGCGGCCGCTCTATTTTCTGATGCAATAGAAAATGGAGATAAGAATTCAATCGAAACATTAGTAGGTACAAGGATTCCACAGTGGGTAAAGAGAGAGAAAGGTGTCTCACTTGATCCGATTGAAACACTTTCAGCAGTGATTTACGTTGTGGGTAATTGCACATCAGCGGCACAGGCATATGTTCGAGCATGTGAATTAGGGGGAGATACAGATACTGTCGCAGCGTTATCAGGTGCACTTATCACTGCACGCAAGGGAACTACCGCAGAATTTGAAAGTATTGAATGGTTAGCTGATATTGCATGGGAAGAAATTCCTACAATGGGTGAAGCTGTTGAGATTCTTTGCGCAAGGAGAAATAAATGAGCAGTCGCGTCTGGATAGTTGGTCCAATTGCATGGGATACCGTTATTTATCTTCCGTCTATGCCAAAACCCGGAAAGTTTGTTCAAGCAATTCAAACAATTGAACGTCCAGGGGGCACTGCAGCAAATGCAGCAATCGCACTTGCAACAACAGGAACTGAAACAGGATTTGTCGGCTATCTCGGCAATGAACACCTCAGTGCACAATTGCGTACGACTCTAGAAAAGAGCGAACTCAAACATCTTTCAATCACGGCCCTTGAAGGTCCTCCTTCACATGTACTAAT
Source organism: Actinomycetota bacterium (assembly GCA_009705025.1). Lineage (GTDB taxonomy): Bacteria > Actinomycetota > Actinomycetes > Nanopelagicales > Nanopelagicaceae > Planktophila. Next base: position 2,698 of record WLDA01000032.1, read on the forward strand.
TTTTGTTGACGAAAAAGGTGAAAGAACCATATTGGGAATTAGCCCAGATCGTTTAGATCAAGTAACGCTCAAAGGTGTTGATCTGCGACCAGGAGATATCGTTGTTTTCTTATTGTGGCGTGAGCATTTCGCCCAAGATTTAGCACTCGCGAAAGAGAAAGGGTGCATCACTGTTGTTGGCGCAGAAGCACTGGCTCTAGATATCTCTGCCGATATTGCCATTGGTTCACGAAGTGATATCACGAATATAGAAGTCAATTCTGAATTATTTGCACGAATTCCGCGCATTGCACTAACAAATGGTAAAGATGGTGCAGATGAATACATGCAAGGAAGTCATATTCATCAACCTAGTGTTGCAACAAATATTGTTGATACAACAGGTGCAGGGGACGCGTTTCTTGCTGGTTATGTTTCAGTAATTGCCCGAGGAGAAAAAGTTGACGGGGAAGCACTTCTAGTTGGATCGAAGTGGTCCGCCGCAGCAATTGCAACAGAATCCTCTATACCTCCACATTGGAAAGTAGTGGAAAAATGAAAAGAGCACTAGTTACCGGAGCTAGCCGGGGGATTGGCAAAAAGATTGCAACAGGGTTATGCGATCAGGGCTATCAAGTTATTGCGGTATCTCGCAATCTCTCTGAGAGTGATTCACGATTTACCAATATCGAAGGTGACATATCGGATCTCGAATTTGTTAGCGAATTAGCCAATCGTGTTTTGAAAGATTCTGGGCATATCGATATTTTGGTAAATGCAGCAGGTGTATTCGGTCCAATTGCGCTGATGCATGAAAGTGATCCACACGAGTGGGCCCAGACAATAATGATTGATGCAGTTGCACCATATTTTCTCATCAATAAATTCCTACCTGGAATGCTCGCAAATAAATGGGGCAGAATTATCAATGTCAGTTCTGCCGCATCCCTTCACGAACCAGGACCAATCAATAGTGCTTATGGAACTGCGAAAGTTGCTTTGAACCAACTAACGCGCCACCTCGCATCTGAATTAAAAGGGACCGGAGTAACTGCAAACGTTATTCATCCTGGAGATGTAAAGACTGAAATGTGGGGCGATATCAAGGATAAGGTTGAAGATGTAGGCGATGTTGCAATCAACTATAAGAACTGGGTTGACTGGGTGGAAGAAACCGGTGGTGATGATCCGCAAAAGGCTGTTGATTTAGTATTAAAACTTATCTCTGCTGCAAGTGATGATGTAAATGGGGAGTTCTGTTGGATAGATAACCCATTACAAGCACCCACTAAAAGTTGGTAAATAGTTAGCACCCTGTAAGGTATGCCCATGAAAAAATTCTTTCTTTCGATCATTATTGTGACAAGCGCGATATCACTTACAGCATGTGGAGGATCTACAGTGGCAACAAGTACAGAATCAAGCACAAATTCGGGATTGCCAACAGTTTCAGCTAATGCTGGAGCGAAGCCAACAATTTCTAAGCCAGAGGGTGCGCCTCCTACAACACTTGTAACGGAAGACATCATTGAAGGTACTGGCCCAGAAGCTGTTGCTTCGTCAACAATGACTGTTCATTACACATTGCTCACATGGTCAAAAGGTGAAGTTGTTGAATCTTCATGGGATGGCGGATCACCTGCAACATTCCCATTAGCCAATGTCATTGCCGGTTGGCAGCAAGGTATTCCGGGAATGAAAGTTGGCGGACGACGTTTGCTAGTTATTCCGCCAGATCTTGGTTATGGAGCACAGGGTGCCGGTGGCGCAATTGGACCAAACGAGACTTTAGTTTTCGTTGTTGACGTAATAGGTATCGCGTAACTCTTCTTCTAAAACGGAGTAGACATTGTGGCTAGGGTGCCAGCATCGTTTGTTTTCAATTTCCAATCAGGTGCAAAGACCTGGAACAAAGTTGAACCTAAGCCGGGCTTTTTTGTAGATTTGAGTTTTCCATCATCTTGAACTTCAATCTTGCAAATATCGCCCTCGATCCAAACAGTTACCTTTACATTCTTTGCTTTTCCATGGCGAATTGCATTGATAACTGATTCTTCAATGAGTTGCGAAATAATCTCTCCATTTTTTGAAACAGTTTCTAGCTCAGGAGGTAAATCCATCTTGATTCTGGTCAGGCCTCGCCAAGTTTGAGTCAATTCTTCGAGTCGAACCTTGGGAATCCGCGCAACTTTTTTCTCATAAGGAGTCTTTAGTAATTCTAAACGCGCTAAGACTTGACGAGTAGTTTCGGTCGACATTGCAGTGAAATCGGATTCTGCTGCCTTGAGAAGTAAAAGCTTGCTAGCAGTCAATTGTGATTGCACTTCAGCATGTAGATATTGTGCATAATCAGATTGTTCATTGGAGATTTGACCAGCAGCGAGAATATCTTGGAGCTTATCTTCTGGTAAGAATTTACGAAGTTGAATCAATGCTTCTTCGCGCGAATTATAGACAGATAAAATCATCGTTCCAGTTACTACCAGAGCGATAGCGACTGCCATTGTACCGACTTGGATTTGCACCATATTCTGTAAAGAAGGATAAGAAGAAAGATTGAGTAAATAGTTTGAATAATAAATTATTGGCGATTGAAGAAAAATATAGAGAAGAAGGTACAATAAATTATTGAAACCGATTCCTTGATTGAACTTATGAGTAATTCTGTCTGCAAAATCGCAGATTAGAAAGATCATTAAAATCGCAAAAATTTGTAGTAATAAAGCGTTGAAAAATGATGCTCTCGAAAATCCGCCAAGAATTGAAAGTGGCAATATCATTATGATAACAACCATAACTGGAGACTTTGTTTCAAAAAAAGAATTTTTGATAACTCGCCAGGGGTGAATTTGCGGCCATACGAGTTCTGCCGTTTTCCATCGTTGAGAGCTCTTCGGACGTATATTTTTTGCAATGACGCGGTCAATGGCTTGTGCTTGTTGACGAAGGGTTAATCCATCAGATTCTTGAGAAATAGAATCTTCTAAAAGTTTGCCTAATCGAGCAATTGCATCTTGACGTTCAGAGTCATCAATATCAGTTGTTTCCGTGGATCCTGATGTCAAAGAATTAGCGGAAGCGAAAACAAGTAAGAACTCGCGCAAGTCTTTTTCAAACTTACCCCACACCCCTTGGATGATTGAGATAATGACGAAGTAATACAGGAAAGCAAAGCCCGAATTCAGTGCGCGTACATATATCGGCAATGGATCTGCCACAAAAAACAGGGGAGCAATGAGGTTTAGAACAACCCCACGTAGTGCTCCAAGAAAGAATGCCATTAGGAAATGTGTTCGTCGGGATCCCTTTTTATTCAAGTGATGAACGAAGGGAGCCATGGAAGCGTGCGATAAAAGTCCTATTGCAGTCCACGTGAGCAGGCCTTCAGTATTAGATTTGTCAGGATTTATGAATAGCACAGCGGTAATAACCGAGACAGGAATCGTGCTCCAAAATGCAGTCCATGTAACTAGCTTGTCCTGAATAAATGCCGTATACGGAGAGACGTCATTCTTGATTCTTTTCAAAGCCGTATTCAGCCGTACCATGCTGACAAACCTCAATTCAGCAAATCTTTAACACTAAGATTTTGAATCTCTGCGATTGCATTAGATAGAAGTGTATTCGCATTATTGATAATTCCTGAAGGATCTCTGCTGGACAAAAATGTGTCTTCATCCTTTGTGAGCAAATTCAGAGCCATAATAACTCCTGATATATGACCCTGGAGTTCGCCTTGATTCGTGGTGGTATTTACCACGTCGAGTAATTCATTCTTGCTGCTCTTCAAGTCAAGAATTACTCGTGAATTTGTACTTTCGTTACTCATGGTTTGTAACAAAATGGCATCTTCTTTTAGAAATGAAATAAATAGAGAAGCCAGGTAAACAGCGAATGTGATTTTTACAGCGGAATACCAAGGATCAAACGGTTGCGCCAGATCAAAGAGATACGGAACAAGTCGCGAGGAATAGAAATATTGAAGGATAAAGATACTTATGTATGCAGCAGCCACCAATATTGAACCTCGAGATTTCACAGCGCGCTTCACATTGCGATCAAAGAAGACAAGTATTACCAGGCTACCAACTGAACCAATCAGTGAACACATAGCTCCTGCAAAAGTATTACGTCCGAATTGAACTACTACTCCGCCAATAGAAAGAAAGAAAAAAGACAATTTCACTGATAAGAGATTGGGCCAAAGATTCAATGTGGTTCGTGACGAACTGAATATGCGAGAGACCACACCTGATCGTGGATTAGGAATGGATTCGAGGTTGTCCAAATTGACTCGCATTTGATAGACCAAGCGATGGGCCTGCTCTTCTAGCGAAAATAAAGCCAGCGCTAAAGGTTGTGATAGTTCATATTTCTTTAGACCTGCTGTAAGCCTCTGCAGCTGAATAACTTTAGGAATAAGGGTTTGTTGCAGGGTGATAATTGCCTCTTCTTTCATGGCAATCTGCTCTGAGTTCAAACCAATATTTTCGCTCGAAATGAACCCGTTGAGGGATCGAAGTGCTTCTTTTTTTGTTTCTAATTCATAAATAGAGCCGAATGAATATGCTGCAAAAGCTAAACCTATAGTTGAAAACATTACAGAAACAGCAATCCGAAGCGAAGCATGGGAATCTAATTCCAGAATTGAAGTTGCGTAAAATTCTGCGAAGAATCCGCGAATGACACCTGTTGTAGCCCACACGAAAATACAGAGAAAAAGACTCTGTTGTTTGATTTTTCTATTTCTTAGAACGGTTAGCGAAGAAATATGAAGAAAAAGGAAGGAGATTAATTCTCCAGCCAGGACGATTTTTAGTTGATTACTAAAATTTCCTGAAGCTAACGCAAATTCACGTTCTAAGGCAAAGATAAAACTAATTGGTAGATACAGGAGCATTGAAGGCATTGATACTGCCGAACGTCCAGTGGACACTAATTTAAAGTGCTGGTACCACAATCTCACCGGATAACAACTTTATCTTCCTGCCACATTCGAACTGCAAGAACACGAGGGTTGAAATCTTCATCGTTCTTAAGGCCCAATGTAGAAAACGTTCTCTGCACAAGTGCTTCAGTAGCTCGAAGTGAAGTTCCACGGCGCACGGCAATTGCTGCGTTTGTGTAACCTTCTGCAAGTAATCTAAGAATCTCTGCTTGAGTTTCACTAATTGCAATTCGATTACTTTCAGCTGGTGTTGGGCGTACTGCGTTCTCATTGATCTGTGCGATTGAATCTTGAACTGCATTTCCTAGTGCTGATATTGATTGCAGTTCAGATTTCACAAGATAAACAACATTTGCTGGTAATTCAGTTCCACGGGGGAGCGCTAAATTTGCAGACGCATGTGAAGTCAAAATAACTTTGCCAATCCAAGGACGTTCTGCATCCAGGAAGTTGAGAAGGTCGGCGCCACTAGGTGCGCTAATTCCAAAATTTAGATCTGTAATAACGGCGTGGGGATCAAAGCCCTCGATCGCCTCAATTGCCTTGGCAACAGAGTTGACCGCAACGACCTCAAAATTGGCATCGCTTAGAATCTCGCGGAGAAGATTGAGCGTGAACTC
>WLDA01000033.1 GCA_009705025.1 Actinomycetota bacterium
CAAATAGGCGCTCTACTATTTTCAATTTATAGTCAAAGTGTGGCGCAAGAGATTCCTGCTGAGATCGTGATTTCAGATTTACCAGTGGATAAAAACGCGATTGAAGAATGGCTCTCTGGAATACGTGGCGGCAGCGTCACATTGAAGATTCCACAACGCGGCGAAAAAGCGGAGTTACTTGCCACCGTAAAACGTAACGCTCAGTATGCACTTATCCAGTATTTGAGTAAGCGCGCTACAGATGCTGCAGTAAGTGGCATAGCACTTACAGAGATTGAAGAGTTACTTGACTTACCTAGAACTCCACTTCGAATTGAGTGTTTTGATATCTCAAATATTTCAGGAACCTCTGTTGTCGCTTCTATGGTTGTATTTGAAGATGGACTTGCAAAGAAAAGTGAGTACCGTCGTTTTATTATCGATACGACTGAAGGCTTTGACGATACACGCGCAATACACCAAGTGATTTCGCGTCGCCTGAAAAGACTTATCAATGATCGAGATGTTGATGCATCTGAAGTTGCCCAATTAGGCGGGCGCCTTAGCAAGTTCTCCTATCCACCTCAGCTCATCGTCGTCGATGGTGGAGCTCCACAAGTAAGTGCTGCAGCGCGGGCTATGGCAGAACTCGGTGTAACTGATATTGCACTGTGTGGTTTAGCGAAACGCCTTGAAGAGGTATGGATTCCTAATTCTAAAGATCCACTGATTCTTCCGAGAACAAGTGAAGGAATGTACTTGCTCCAGCGAATTCGAGATGAAGCGCATAGATTTGCAATCACGTTTCACCGATCACGCCGTTCTAAAGTTATGTTGGAATCGTTACTCGATGAGATTCCAGGACTAGGCGCTACTCGTCGAACCGCACTTTTAGAAAAGTTTGGTTCCGTTGCAGGGATACGTAAGGCAAGCACTGAAGAGATATCGCAGATTCCAGGTATCGGAGAAAAAATCGCAGCAGCTATATCCGAGCATCTTTCCCATGTTGGTGTTGGTTCTGTGAACACTTCTACAGGTGAAATTTCCTAGTAAATACAAGGTGCTTGACAGGTGATGCAGGATGGGAACATGGCACAAGAAATGCTGATTGTTACAGGAATGTCTGGGGCTGGCCGATCGACGGTTGCGCACGCCCTTGAAGATTTAGGTTGGTATGTGGTCGATAATTTGCCACCTGCTCTATTGACCCAATTGATGGCACAAAGCACAGGAAGTGAATCAAAATCTTTTGCAGTTGTTGTCGATGTCCGAGGTGGAAAATTCTTCGATGATTTGATGCACTCGCTCAAGTCCATCACTGATTCTGGAGCAAAATATCGACTTCTCTTTCTGGACTCTACCGATCAGGCACTTGTGCAACGTTTTGAATCAACAAGGAGACCACATCCGCTTCAAGGTAAAGACCGCATCGTTGATGGCATTGCACGCGAACGAGAGAGATTAGAAGAAGTAAAGTCTCAAGCGGATATCGTCATTGACACGTCGAATCTCAATGTGCATCAATTAGAGAAGCGCACGGGTGAAATATTTGCAGCCGGAACACTCGATGGAATCCGAATAAATATTTTGTCATTTGGTTACAAGTACGGAATTCCAGTGGACTCAGATTTGGTTCTCGATTGTCGCCATATTCCAAACCCGCATTGGATTCCTGCCCTAAGGCCTCTCAATGGATTATCAAGTGAAGTGAGCAAAGAGGTTTTGGGCAGCAAAGGTGTAGAGGATTTTGTTGCGAAATATGTATCGTTAGTCGAGTTGATGATTCCTGGATACCTCAATGAAGGAAAGAAATATCTCACAGTCGCAGTTGGTTGCACAGGTGGTAAACATAGAAGTGTTGCAATTGCTCAAGAGTTAGCGCGGCTTCTCAATTCGAATGCACAGAAGTTGGAGATCTCAGCACACGCAACTCATCGTGATGTAGGACGTGAATGAGTTCACCACGTGTTGTTGCATTAGGTGGTGGTCACGGCCTCGCTAATACTCTGAGTGCATTGCGTACGATCACACACAACATAACTGCAATTGTCACAGTTGCCGATAATGGCGGCTCTAGTGGTCGCTTGCGTGCAGAATTTCCAATTTTCCCCCCTGGTGATTTGCGTATGGCACTTGCAGCGCTCTGTTCTGACGATGAATGGGGGCGCAGCTGGGCGCAAATCATGCAGTACCGCTTTACAAGCGAAGGTGATCTCGATGGCCATGCAGTTGGAAACTTATTACTTGCAGCACTGTGGGATCGCGATGAAGATCCTGTTCAAGGATTAGATCGCGTCGGCACCTTGCTCAAAGTAATTGGACGCGTTCTACCAATGGCTTCAGTACCACTCGATATTGAAGGCCGATTCAATACATCGACAGGTCGCATTGTTGTACGTGGACAAAAAGAAGTTGCTACTGCAAAAGGACGCATTGAATCTCTGACAATTATTCCTGAAAACCCGAGTGCGAGACCGGAAGCACTAGATGCCATCCGTGATGCGCAATGGATAACAATGGGTCCAGGGTCATGGTTCTCTAGTGTTATTCCACATTTATTAGTGCCCCAACAACGTGAGGCACTAGAAGCGAGTTCGGCTCGCAAAATTGTGATCCTCAATCTTGATGCTCACCCACAAACTCCAGGGGAGGAATTTGCAGGCTCTACACCTGAAGAACACCTTGAACTTTTCCATCGCTATGCCCCCGATTTACGAATAGATTATTTTTTAGTTGATCCATCCGTTGTGAGAAATCGCACTTCTCTTGAATCACTCGCACATGAATACGGGGGAGAGCTCGTAATCGGTGATATTCGCAAGGCACCGGGCAGCGTTCATCATGATGAGAAAAAATTAGCATCCCAATTGAGCCACATTTTCACGCAAAGCCTGATTGGATAAGCCCATGGCAATGACTTCATCAGTAAAAGACGAACTTAGTCGTCTCTCGATTACGAAACCTTGTTGCCGCAAAGCCGAAGTTTCAGCTCTTCTTCGTTTTGCGGGTGGGCTGCATATTGCTGCGGGAAAAATTGTGATTGAAGTTGAATTGGATACGGCGCAAAGTGCACGCAGACTTCGTAAAGATATTTCAGATATTTATGGTCATGAGAGCGATTTAGCAGTTCTCTCTTCAAGTGGATTGCGCAAAGGTTCACGTTATGTTGTTCGCGTTATTAATGAAGGCGAAGCCCTTGCTCGCCAAACAGGACTTGTTGATGCACAAGGTCGCCCAGTTCGGGGATTGCCACCGCAGGTTGTCTCTGCTGCAACATGTGATTCAGAGGCTGCATGGCGCGGTGCCTTTATTGCACATGGTTCGTTGACTGAGCCAGGACGTTCCTCTTCACTCGAAATTACTTGTCCTGGACCTGAGGCAGCCCTTGCACTTGTTGGCGCTGCACGCCGACTTGGAATTGTTGCGAAAGCGCGTGAGGTCCGCGGTGTTGATCGTGTTGTAATTCGTGATGGCGATGCAATTGGAGTTTTACTCACACGCCTTGGAGCACACGAAAGCGTGTTGGCATGGGAAGAGCGACGCATGCGTCGTGAAGTTCGCGCAACAGCAAATCGTTTAGCAAATTTTGATGATGCAAATCTGCGCCGATCAGCGAGAGCAGCAGTTGCAGCGGCAGCGCGAGTACAACGTGCAATGGAGATTCTTGGCGAAACGATTCCAGAACATCTCAAAGAGGCTGGCGAATTACGAATCAATCACGGGCAAGCAAGCCTTGAAGAATTAGGTTCACTCGCAACACCAGCCATGACGAAGGATGCAATAGCGGGACGCATTCGTCGCCTGCTAGCAATGGCCGATAAGCGAGCCAATGATCTTGGAATTCCTGATACTGAAGCTGGCCTCTCGCCTGATTTACTCGGGGAGTAGCCCGCTTTCCACTGATAGGATGAGCCACGACCCCAGTGTTGTGGCAGATTATTTGTCATATTCGCGAGCTAAATAATTTCGAATTTAGTCGCCACACTTTTAAGCGAGGAATCAAGAATGATAAATGTAGGAATCAACGGCTTCGGACGCATCGGACGTAACTTCTTTCGCGCAAGCCTTACTAACCCAGAGATCAATATCGTTGGAATCAACGACCTCACAGACAATGCAACCCTTGCTCACCTTCTCAAGTACGACTCAATTCTTGGGCGCCTTGGACTAGATGTAACTTTTACAGATGAGAGCATCACTGTCGGCGGAAAGACAATCAAAGTTTTTGCAGAGCGCGACCCAGCAAATTTGCCATGGGCATCAGTTGGAGCAGATGTAGTAATCGAATCAACTGGTCACTTCACAAAGGCAGCGGATGCAAAGAAGCACATCACTGCAGGTGCAAAGAAGGTAATTATCTCAGCACCAGCAACTGATGAAGATATAACAATCGTTATGGGCGTAAATCATAAGAATTACGATGGATCAAAGCATCACGTGATTTCAAATGCTTCATGTACAACAAATTGTCTTGCACCAATGGCAAAGGTTCTCAACGATAACTGGGGAATCGTCAAAGGCCTTATGACAACTATTCACGCGTACACAAATGACCAAGTAATTTTGGATTTCCCACATAAGGATCTACGCCGCGCGCGTGCCGCAGCTACAAATATGATCCCAACATCAACAGGTGCTGCAAAGGCAATTTCACTCGTTCTTCCAGAACTCAAAGGAAAGCTCGATGGATATGCAATGCGTGTTCCAGTCCCAACAGGTTCTGCCACCGATCTCACCGTTGAACTAGCAAAGGAAGCAACTGCTGCAGAGATCAATGCTGCGATGAAGGCGGCATCACTTGGCGAACTCAAGGGATACCTTTCTTACACAGAAGATCCAATCGTCTCTTCAGATATCGTGACGGATCCTTCATCATGTATTTTCGATTCAGGTCTAACTAAGGTCATCGGAAATCAGGTAAAGATTGTCGGTTGGTATGACAACGAATGGGGTTATTCAAATCGCCTCGTTGATCTCATTACCTATGTAGGCAAAACTCTTTAATGCAAGATTTTGCATCACTTGAACTCGTTGGAAAGCGAGTCTTTCTTCGCTGTGATCTCAATGTCCCATTGAAAGATGGTGTCATCAAAGATGATGGACGTATCAAAGCTTCGCTTCCAACGATAAAAGCTCTCCTTGATAAGGGAGCTTCAATTATTATCGCTGCGCACTTGGGAAGACCAAAGGGCGAGGCAAAACCTGAGTTATCCCTGGCACCTGTTGCAAAACGTTTAGGTGAACTACTTGGCAAGAACATAATTTTTCCTGGTGAAGTAATCGGTTCACAAGTAACACAGAGTGCGCAAAATCTTAAAGCAGGAGAAATCTGCCTTTTGGAAAATATCCGCTATAGCGCTGCTGAAACAAGTAAAGAAGAAGGCGAACGCGCTCTTCTTGCAGCCGAGTTAGCGAAACTTGCAGATTTTTATGTAGGTGATGGTTTCGGTGCGGTACACCGTAAGCACGCATCTGTTTATGATCTTCCAAAGTTGCTTCCACATGCAGCAGGCTTCCTCGTATCTGCTGAAGTTGAAGTTCTCAAGAAGCTCACCCAAAGTCCTGATAAGCCATACGGTGTTGTCCTCGGTGGAGCGAAAGTTTCAGACAAAATTGCAGTTATTTCAAATCTTTTAGACAAGGTCAATGTTATGGCAATAGGCGGAGGAATGGTCTTCACATTCCTTGCGGCACAAGGTAAAGAAATCGGTTCATCCCTTGTTGAAAGAGATTTGATTCCAACTGTAAAAGATCTCATTGCTCAGGCAGTGAAAAATGGAGTAGAACTTCATTTGCCTACCGACATTCTTGTTGCGCCAACATTCTCTGCAGATGCGCCAGCAACACTAGTAAGCGCGGATGCAATTCCTGCAGATCAAATGGGACTAGACATCGGACCGGAATCTGCAAAGGATTTTGCCCAAGCAATCGAAAAATGCAAAACAGTTTTTTGGAATGGTCCTATGGGTGTATTTGAATTTGCTGCATTTGCGCAAGGAACAAAAGTTGTTGCAGAGGCACTTACTAAGGTGTCAGGCATTTCCGTCGTTGGTGGGGGAGACTCAGCAGCTGCTGTTCGAGCGCTTGGTTTCGCAGATTCTGATTTCGGATATATTTCGACAGGTGGAGGAGCATCCCTTGAATACCTTGAGGGTAAAGAACTTCCTGGTTTAGTTGCTTTAGATCTGCAGTAATCCAATAATCTATAAAGGAGCAATACATGCGTAAGCCACTGATGGCAGGTAATTGGAAGATGAATCTAAATCATCTTGAAGCAATTGCGGTTGCGCAAAAACTTGTTTACAGCCTCGATGATAAAGATTACGACGCAGTTGATGTTGCGATTATTCCTCCCTTTACTGATATTCGATCAATTCAAACTCTTGTCGATGGAGATCGTCTTCGCCTTCTCTACGGGGCGCAAGACATGTCACCTGATGCATCAGGTGCTTTCACCGGAGATATTTCTGGCTCGATGCTTGCAAAACTTGGTTGCACATTTGTTGTGCTCGGTCACTCAGAGCGCCGCGCAATACATCAAGAGAGCGACGCACTTATCAATCGTAAAATCAAAGCAGCATTGGCAAATGAACTAACACCGATTTTTTGTGTTGGAGAAGAACTGCCAATTCGTGAATCAGGAACACACGTTTCTCATGTGATTCGCCAAATTCGCGCAGGTCTTGAAGGATTCACAAAACCAGAACTGAAGAAAATTGTTATTGCATATGAACCAGTATGGGCAATTGGCACAGGAAAGACAGCGACACCTGAAGATGCTCAAGAGGTCTGCGCTGCTATTCGCGAAGAGATTGAAACTATTGGCTCGCCAGAGATTGCCGCCGCGATGAGAATTCTTTATGGAGGTTCTGTGAAGTCATCAAATATCGTCGAAATCATGAAGCAGGCCGATGTTGATGGTGCACTCATAGGCGGAGCGAGCCTAGATCCTGAGGAATTGGCGAAAATCGCTAAATTCCATCTTGCTGGCTAATCCCTAGTATCCTTACCCATCTAGTTACCTACAGGAGTCCGACGTGAAATTAGCTCTATCAATTCTGCTCGTTATTACGAGCGTTCTTATGATCCTGCTTGTACTTCTCCATAAGGGCAAGGGAAGCGGCCTCTCCGATCTATTCGGTGGCGGTATCTCCTCAAACTACGGTGGCTCTTCGGTTGTAGAACGCAACCTCGATCGCATCACAATCGTTGTTGGTGGTCTGTGGTTCGCACTTGTTGTCGCACTCAGTTTGGTTTTGAAGTAAACCGTTTTCTAATTCTTTGAAGGAGTAATACATGGCAAGTGCAATTCGTGGAAGTCGCGTCGGTGCCGGTCCTATGGGCGAGGCCGAGCGCGGTGATTCGATTGCTCGTTCGCACGTTTCATATTGGTGCTCTAATGGGCATGAAGTTCGTCCATCGTTTGCCGAAGAAGAGACTGTTGTCATTCCTGCTGAGTGGGATTGCCCAAAGTGTGGTTTCCCTGCAGGTCGCGATAAAAATAATCCACCTAGCCCAGTCAAGAATGAGCCATACAAGACACACCTTGCTTATGTAAAAGAGCGCCGCACGGATGCAGAAGGTGCTCGAATTCTTGAAGATGCGCTCCGTAAATTACGCGGAGACGATGAATAAAAGTTTCTAAGAACTAAAGTTGGCGAGCTGCTTCTAGTAGCTCGCCAATTCCATGTTCGCGATCGTTTAGATGTAATCGCAACAAGGGGTAAGAACGAGATTCAAGAGCGCGTCCATCACCTAGCGCTTGTGCCATCAACAGTGTTTCAAAACCAAAATTCTTACCTGGTATTTCAAAATCGATAGTGCATGCACCTGTAATTTGTAGGAATGCGCCGTTGCGTTGTCCACCTTTATGGAATTGACCAGTTGAATGCAGGAAACGTGGTCCCCAACCAAATGTGACAGGACGCTTTGTTTTATGTGCGAGTATCTTTCTCAATTCTGTTATCGCACCATCATCGGCTCGATCTAAGTAAGCCATGATCGCGATGTAGCCATGCTCAGGAATGCTTGAAATGAATTCTTTTAGTGATTCGATTACTGAAGATCCAGTCCCAAAAATCCCAATTGATGCATCTACTGCGGAGGGGGTAAATACGGGGAGTTTGCCTGACCATTCGTTCAACAAAACAGAAGTTTGCTCTTTCGCTTCGGTCACATTGGGTTGATTGAAAGGATCAATTTCAAGAGCTGCGCCAACGAGAGCGGTA
>WLDA01000034.1 GCA_009705025.1 Actinomycetota bacterium
CGGATTCTTTGACGACGAACCTTTGCAATAATAATTGGAGCTAGATCACGGTTTTCAAGGACGCCAAGTGCCATCCATTGCATTTCGCGGCGGATTAATGGATCTACATCACTCATTGTTATCCACCACTTCTGCTAATAGAACTCTTGTTTCTTTATCAGAATCAGAAATTTCTTTCTTTGCAGATTTCTCTAACTCTGGAACTAATTCGATGTAAGCAGCAACTGCAGCCTTTCCACGAGCAAGATGTGATGCCGCAGTTCCCATTGGTATCTCAAGTACTTGGGCAACTTCACGTAAAACCATTCCGTGTTCATAAATAAGAACTAAGACCGCACGTTGGGCTGCTGATAAAGTCTTGAGTGCAGCCTGAACTAACAATCGTTGTGTAACATCATCAGTCTGATCTGCAATATCTCGAATGTTTTCAGCAAGATCCCAAGAGGTTTCTTTCTCCTGCTGTTTGCGCAACCATTTACGGCGCATATCAGCATGCTTGCTAACCATTACGCGCATTAGATATGCATCAGGATTTTCATGTTCGCGAATCTTGCTCCAGCGCTTATAAACATCAGCTAGCGCCTCTTGCAGTACATCTTCAGCATTTTGTGTGTCGAAACAGATGACCCGAGCAGCGCGCAAAAATGCACTCTGCTTCTCACGAAGCCAGAGGGTGAATTCCACCTGATCACGGCTATTCATAAGGGCATACTAGATTGCAAATAAGAATTACAGAAGGTCAGAGATGCTAATTCCATATGAATTCAATTTCGATGCGCCTCCATCGAGGGCGGTAAGCACGAATGGCTTGCCATCGGGGCAAATTACATATGAATTTTCAAAGTGCGCCCCACGGGATTTATCCTGTGAAACAACTGTCCAATCATCAGATAAGACTTTAGTCTTTGCGCTGCCTCGAGTGATCATTGGCTCAATCGCTAGGGCTAAACCGGCAACAATTTCCGGACCATTTCCCGGACGTCCAAAATTGAGAACATGTGGTTCTTGGTGCATCTCTGTACCAATTCCGTGACCACCGTATTCTTGCAAGATTCCATACTTACCTTGTGAATTTATATATTCTTCAATTGCATGACCAATATCTGTGAGCTTTGCACCATTTTTACCTGCAGCAATTCCTCGCCACATTGATTCTTCACAAACATCCATCATTTTTTGATCTGCAGGATCAACACTTCCCACGCCAACAGAAAATGCTGCATCTCCGTGCCATCCATCAATAATCGCGCCACAATCAATGGATACAACATCTCCATCTTCAATTACGCGATCACCAGGAATGCCGTGAACAATTTCATCATTGATTGAAATACATATAGTTGCTGGGTAGCCGTGATAACCCTTGAAATTAGAAGTTCCGCCACCACGTTTTATATTTGCTGCTGCGATTGCATCTAGAGCATCCGTGCGCATTCCAACTTTGATGGAAGATTTAAGAAGTTCCAAAGTCTCACCAACTAGAAGGCCTGCACGGCGCATAATCTTTAGTTGTTCTAAAGTTTTGATTTGAATTGCCATGAAAATTACTTACTGAGAAGTGCGATTGCTTGAGCTGTTATATCTGCAACGCTACCTGTGGCTGGAGTTGTAAGAAGAAGACCTTTATCGCGGTAAAAAGCGATGATGGGCGCTGTTTGGTCCGCATAAACTTTTAGACGGTTCGCAATAACTTCTTCTTTGTCATCTTCGCGCTGGTAAAGCTCTCCCCCACATGCGCCACACTTTTCACCTTGCGAAGGCTTGCCACAATCGCGGCATGTACGACGGCTGGAAAGGCGAGCAATGATCTCTGCATCAGATATCTGCATTTCGAGGACTGCATCCATAGAAATATTCTTTGCAGATAAAATTCCATCGAAGTACTGTGCTTGAGCGATATTGCGTGGCCATCCATCGAGTAAAAATCCCTTGGATGCATCACTTTCTTCTAAGCGTAGGCGAACCATTTCATTTGTAACATCATCAGGAACTAATTCTCCGCGATCCATATAAACGCGTGCTTGATTTCCAATATCTGTGCCTGCTTTGAGATTTGCACGGAAGATATCGCCAGTTGAAATATGTGGAATTGAATAATGTGCTGCAAGGAATTGTGCTTGCGTTCCCTTGCCTGCACCTGGTGGACCTACCAGGAGTAAACGCATTACTTCAGGAATCCCTCATATGAACGTTGCTGCAATTGTGACTCAATCTGCTTAGCGGTATCGAGTCCTACACCGACAACGATCAGAATTGCTGTGCCACCAAATGGGAAGTTCTGAGTTGCTCCAAAAAGAATCAACGCTCCAATTGGAATAACTGCAACAAGTGCTAGATAAATAGAACCTGGAGCAGTGATGCGTGAAAGAACATATTGTAAATATTCTGCAGTCGGACGACCTGCACGAATACCAGGAATAAATCCACCGTACTTCTTCATATTATCTGCAACTTCTTCAGGATTGAATGTGATTGCAACATAGAAGTATGTAAAGAAAATAATGAGCGCTGCATATGTTGCAACATAAATTGGGTGATCACCCTTGACGAAGTTTCGACTGATCCAGACTGCCCAACCCGCTTGGCTATTTGTGAAGTTCACAATCAGAGAAGGGATATAGAGCAAGGAGGATGCGAAAATAACTGGGATAACGCCAGCCTGGTTTACCTTGATTGGAATATATGTACTTGTTCCGCCGTATGCCTGACGACCAACCATGCGCTTTGCATATTGGACAGGGATACGACGTTGCGCTTGTTCAACGAATACAACTGCTGCAACAACCAAAATTCCGACTGCAAGTACGAATAGGAATGCAAACCAGCCCTTTTGCAACTTGATAGACCAGAGGTTAGTTGGGAATCCTGCTGCGATAGATGTAAAGATAAGGATTGACATACCGTTACCAACGCCGCGATCAGTTATTAATTCACCAAGCCACATAATTACAGAAGTTCCTGCAGTCATAACAAAGATCATGGTGACGATGCGCTGCCATGAAGTGTCAGGAATAATTGCTTCGTTACAACCTGAAATCAAACGACCCGGTGTACGAGCTACTGCGATCAAACCAGTTGATTGCAATACTGCAAGACCAATAGTTAGGTAACGAGTGTATTGAGTTAGCTTTGCAGTTCCTGATTGTCCTTCTTTTTTCAAAGTTTCAAAACGTGGAACTACAACAGTAAGCAACTGAATAATAATTGAGCTCGTGATGTAAGGCATGATTCCAAGTGCGAATACAGATAGCTGTAAAAGCGCTCCACCGCTGAACAAATTGATAAGACCAAAAAGTCCACCAGATTGAACTGTCTTTAGGCAAGAATTAACTGCTGTATATGACACACCTGGTGTTGGTACAACGGAACCAAATCGAAATAGAGCCATGATGGAAAGAGTGAAGAAGATCTTCTTACGAAGGTCCGGTGTCCTAAAGGCCATAGCAAATGCATTTAGCATTTATCTTCTCCCTCTCTCTAATCGAAATATAACTAGTGAATACTTATTACAGTGTCTTTGCAGATCCGCCAGCAGCAGAAATCTTGTCGATTGCTGATGAGGAGAATGCGTGCGCAGTTACATTTACTTTGACTGCAATATCGCCATTGCCAAGAACCTTTACAGGCAAGCTATCGCGAACTGCACCCTTTGCAATGAGATCTGCAACAGTTACATCGCCACCCTTTGGAAAGAGTGCGTTGATTGTTGAGACATTTACTGCCTGATATTCAATGCGGGCTGGGTTCTTGAATCCGCGCAACTTAGGCAAGCGCATTACGAGAGGTAGTTGTCCACCTTCGAAACCTGCACGAACTTGGTTACGGGCACGAGTTCCCTTACCACCACGACCTGCTGTCTTTCCCTTTGATGCTTCTCCGCGACCCTTACGAGTTTTAGCTTTTTTAGCACCAGGGGCTGGACGCAAATGATGAAGTTTGAGTGTCAT
This sequence comes from Actinomycetota bacterium, assembly GCA_009705025.1. Classification (GTDB taxonomy): domain Bacteria; phylum Actinomycetota; class Actinomycetes; order Nanopelagicales; family Nanopelagicaceae; genus Planktophila. Next base: position 3,948 of record WLDA01000034.1, read on the forward strand.
CGTTATTCAACCTCCTCAACCTTGATTAGGTGGCGAACTGCGTAAACCATGCCACGAATCTCTGGACGATCTTCTTTTACAACAACATCATTGATGCGCTTGAGTCCAAGCGAACGCAATGTGTCGCGCTGTTCTGGCTTATTGCCAACTTTTGAACGAATTTGAGTAACTTTTAAACGTGGCATTAGGCACCTACCGTGATCTGTGAAGCGCGGATAATTGCTGCAGGTGCAACATCTTCTAATGGACGACCACGACGTGCAGCAATAGCTGCAGGTGACTCGAGTTGCTTCAATGCATCAACAGTTGCATGAACCATGTTGATTGCATTGTTTGATCCGAGTGACTTGGTCAAAACATCTGTGATGCCAGCACATTCAAGTACTGCACGCACTGGGCCACCGGCAATAACTCCGGTACCTGGGCTAGCTGGACGAAGAAGAACTACGCCAGCTGCAGTCTCACCTTGTACTGGGTGAGGAATTGTTCCTTGGATGCGTGGAACTTTGAAGAATGACTTCTTTGCTTCTTCAACAGCTTTAGCAATCGCTTGTGGAACTTCCTTGGACTTTCCGTAACCAATACCGACTGAACCATTGCCGTCGCCGACAACAACTAGTGCGGTGAATGAGAAACGACGTCCACCCTTTACAACTTTAGAAACACGGTTGATGAATACAACGCGCTCCATAAATGGGTTCTTTTCTTTCTCACGATCATCACGACGTTCGCGGCGTTCGCCACGACCTTTGCCGCGATCGTTTCCTGCTGCTGCAGGAGCCTCGCTCGTAGTTGGATTAATAGCCATTAGAACTCCAATCCATTCTCGCGCGCACTGTCAGCAACTGCTGCAATACGACCGTGATACTTATTACCAGCACGATCGAAAACAACGGTTGTTACACCGGCTGCTTTTGCACGTGATGCGATGAGTGCACCAACAGCGCGAGACTTTGCAGTCTTGTCGCCCTTGTCAGTACGAAGCTCTGTCTCCATTGTGGATGCATAAGCAATTGTCTTGCTGACAGTGTCATCAATTACTTGAACGAACAAGTGACGTGATGAGCGAGAAACGACTAAGCGTGGACGTGATGCTGTTCCAGAGACCTTCTTGCGAACTCTGAATGCACGACGGGCACGGGCATTTGTTGCCGAACCTTTGCGGACTTTTACACCGATAGCCATTACTTCTTACCCGTCTTTCCTTGCTTACGGCGAACAACTTCGCCTGAAATACGCAAGCCCTTGCCCTTATAAGGATCAGCCTTACGCAACTTCTTTACCTTCGCAGCTACTTCGCCAACCAACTGCTTATCAATTCCAGAGATATGGAACTTTGTTGGTGACTCAACCTTGTATGTAATTCCTTCTGGAGCAGGGAATTGAATATTGTGGCTGTAGCCGAGTTGGAATTCTAGATCTTTGCCCTTTTCTGCAACACGGTAACCAACACCAACGATGTCGATTGTGATTGTGTAACCCTTAGTTACGCCCTCAACCATATTTGCAACAAGTGTGCGAGATAGTCCGTGAAGTGAACGTGTAACGCGCTCTTCATTTGGACGAGCAACGGTGATAACACCTTCGCTTTGTGAAACTTGAATTGGCTCAGCAACATTGAGTTGTAATGAACCCTTAGGTCCCTTTACTGCAACGCTCTGTCCGGCAATAGTTATTTCAACGCCGCTTGGTACGGCGATAGGCATGCGACCAATACGTGACATTATCGATCACCATACATAGGCGAGAACTTCTCCGCCTACGCCCTGCTTATTGGCTTGCTTATCAGTAAGCAATCCAGATGAAGTTGAAATAATGGCGACACCGAGTCCGCCAAGAACTTTTGGAAGTGATGTGGACTTTGCGTAAACGCGAAGTCCTGGCTTGCTAACGCGGCGAAGGCCAGCGATTGAACGCTCGCGATTCGAACCGAATTTAAGGTCAAGAACAAGTGTCTTGCCTACGCCATTCTCATTTGCATCAACACGGAACCCAGCGATGTAACCCTCCTGTTGCAGGATGGTTGCGATTCGCATCTTTACCGATGATGACGGCATTGAAACCGAATCATGGTAAGCAGAGTTCGCGTTGCGCAGACGAGTAAGCATGTCTGCGATCGGATCTGTCATTGTCATACGTGGCCTCGTGGCCTCTCTCGAACTGGTTTCCACACACTCTGTGTGGACCTATCTCGTTGTAGTTTGGTCAGAAAAAAACTATTACCAGCTTGCCTTTGTGATGCCAGGAAGTTCACCACGGTGTGCCATTTCACGGAAACAAATACGGCAGATGCCGAATTTTTGGTAAACAGAATGTGGGCGACCACATCGCTGGCAACGTGTATAGCCGCGTACTTTGAACTTTGGCTTACGTGCTGCTTTTACCTTGAGTGATGTTTTTGCCATCGCTTATGCCTCCTTGAATGGAAAACCGAGCATCTTCAAAAATGCGCGACCTTCGTCATCGTTCTTAGCTGTTGTAACGATTGTGATATCCATACCGCGTGGACGATCAACCTTGTCTTGTTCGATTTCTGGGAATACAACTTGCTCGGTTAGACCGAATGTGTAATTTCCTTTTCCATCGAATTGCTTTGGTGATAGTCCGCGGAAGTCACGGATACGTGGAAGTGAGATTGAAAGCAAGCGATCTGCAAATTCCCACATACGATCTCCGCGCATTGTTACGTGTGCACCAATTGGTTGGCCTTCACGCAACTTGAACTGAGCGATTGATTTGCGAGACTTTGTTACCTGTGGCTTTTGGCCAGTGATAATTGTGAGATCGCGAATTGCGCCTTCGATCAACTTGGAATCACGTGCTGCATCGCCGACACCCATGTTGACCACAATTTTGGTCAGGGTTGGAATCTGCATAACGTTCTTGTATCCAAATTGGCTCTTGAGTGCCGGAGCAATTTCGCTGCGGTATCTAGCCTTGAGACGGACGTCTGTTGTAGTAGACATTAGATGTCCTTTCCTGTGCGGCGTGAAATGCGAACGTTTTTGCCTTCGTCATCTTTGCGAACACCGATGCGAGTAGCTGTGCCATCACCATCGACGAGCATGACATTTGAGATATGAACTGATGCTTCAACAGTAATGATTCCGCCAACTTTTACGCCGCGATCACCAGTTGTCTCCTTAGTGTGACGCTTTACGCGGTTCACACCTTCAATGAGAATTCTGCTGCCAAGAACATCAAGAACTTTTCCACTTACGCCTTTATCTTTTCCGGCGATAACTAGAACAGTGTCATCTTTTTTAATCTTTGCCATTTTTTATAGCACCTCCGGAGCAAGCGAGATGATCTTCATAAACTTCTTATCGCGAAGTTCACGTGCAACTGGTCCGAAGATACGGGTTCCACGTGGTTCGCCATCAGCTTTCAAGATCACTGCAGCATTTTCGTCAAACTTGATGTAAGAGCCATCTGGACGACGACGCTCTTTTACGGTGCGAACGATGACAGCCTTGACGACTTCACCTTTCTTAACCTGTCCGCCAGGAATTGCATCCTTGACTGAACATACGATGATGTCTCCGATACCGGCATAACGACGGGAGGAACCACCGAGCACGCGAATACAAAGAAGCTCTTTAGCTCCAGTGTTATCCGCCACGCGAACGCGTGACTCTTGTTGAATCATTTTTTCCTCCTACTTAGCTTTCTCGATGATCTGAACGAGGCGCCAGCGCTTTGTTGCAGATAGTGGTCGTGTTTCCATAATCAAAACGCGATCTCCTGCACCAGCGCTATTGGTCTCGTCATGAGCCTTTAGCTTGCGTGAACGAGACAACACCTTTGAATACATACCGTGCTTTACACGATCTGAAACTTCAACAGTGATGGTCTTATCCATCTTGTCGCTAACAACAATGCCTTCACGAGTCTTGCGGAATCCGCGATCCTCAGTAGCTGAATTAGTCATTAGGCAGCTCCTCCAATTCCTAATTCGCGTTCACGAACGATTGTGTAGATGCGTGCAATCTCTTTACGGACAGCACCTAGTCGGCCATGGCTTTCGAGTTGACCAGTTGCAGCTTGGAATCGAAGGTTGAAAAGTTCTTCCTTCGCTTCACGCAACTTGTTTGTCAATTCTTCTGCTGACAATTGGCGTAGCTCTTCATTAGTTGTAGTAGCCACTTATGCC